>CAZRFC010000128.1:0-10657 GCA_964598975.1 uncultured Mycobacterium sp.
CGAGGAGTGGGAGCAGGCCGTCACCGAGATGACCGCCGAGGACGAAGAGATCGCCGACTACGTAGCCAGCCTGGAAGCGCGCGGCGACGCCGAGATCGACGTCAACGAGGCAATGTCGAAGGTCGACGGCGACGCACTGGCGGCCGAGTTCGAGCGCTATCTGCGCCGCCGCGGGCGCTAGCCGGTCCCGGCACCTCGAACCGCTGCGATAACGTGCAGTCAACTGCACCCAACGAATCGAGGTAGTCACCGTGAGACTCGCACTGAGCGAAGCCGACGCCGCCTTTCGCGACGAACTGCGGGAGTTCTTCACCACCAAATTCCCGGCGGATATCCGGGAGCGGGCCCGCAACGAGAACCTCAACTACCCCGAGGACGCCGTCACCTCGATGCGCATCCTCAACGAGGCCGGTCTGGCGGTGCCGAACTGGCCGGTGGAGTGGGGCGGCAAAGACTGGACACCGCTGCAGCGTCAGATCTGGGCCGAAGAACTGCGGATGGCCTGCGTGCCCGAGCCGCTCGCTTTCAACGCCAGCATGGTCGGCCCGGTGATCGCACAGTTCGGCTCCCAGGAGATCAAGGAACGCTTCCTGCCCGCGACTGCGAACCTCGACATCTGGTGGTGTCAGGGCTTCTCCGAGCCGGAGGCCGGATCGGACCTGGCCAGCTTGCGCACCACCGCCGTCCGCGACGGCGACTACTACGTCATCAACGGGCAGAAGACCTGGACCACGCTGGGTCAGTACGCCGACTGGATCTTCCTGCTGGCACGCACTGACCTGAACGCACCCAAGAAGCAGGCCGGCATCTCGTTCATCCTCGCCGAGATGAACACCCCGGGAATCACCGTGCGCCCGATCAAACTGATCGACGGCAGCTACGAGGTCAACGAAGTATGGTTCGAGGACGTCAGGGTGCCGGTGGATCAGCTGGTCGGCGAGGAGAACGCCGGCTGGAGCTACGCGAAGTTCCTGCTCTCCAACGAGCGCACCGGCATCGCCCGGGTGGGCACCACCAAGGTGTGGCTGACCGAGGTCAAGGAGCGGGCCGCCAAGACGCCGCTGGGTGACAGCACGCTCATGGAGGACCCGCTGTTCGCCGCCCGGGTCGCCGAGGTGGAAAACGAACTGCTGGCTCTGGAGCTGACCCAACTGCGGGTCAGCGGTGACGAGGCCGGCGGCAAGCCGAACCCGGCGTCGTCGATCCTGAAACTGCGCGGCACCCAATTGCAGCAGGCGGTGACCGACCTGCTGGTGGAGGTCGCCGGGCCCGACGCGTTGCCGTTCGAGGCCGGGGACACCGTCGACTCCCCCGGCTGGGCCCAGCATGCCGCCCCGCGCTACCTGAACTTCCGCAAAACTTCCATCTACGGCGGCAGCAACGAGGTGCAGCGCACCATCATCGCGTCGACCATCCTCGGACTGTAAGGGGCCACGCTGTGAATTTTGACCTGACCGAAGAGCAGCAGATGCTGGCCGACACCACACGGGACGTGTTGTCGGGCTATGACACCGAGAAGCGCAACAAGGTCGTCGAGTCCGACCCCGGGTGGAGCCGCGAGGTCTGGGGGCAACTCGCCGAGATCGGGATCCTCGGCCTGGGTTTCGACGAGGATTCCGGCCCGACCGAGGTGATGGTGGTGATGACCGAGATCGGGCGGCGGCTTGCCCCCGAACCCGTCGCGGCCGCCGCACTGGTCCCGGGAGCGGTGATCGCCGAGCACGGATCCGACCAGCAGCGCGCGCTTCTCGACGAGGTGGCCGCCGGCGAGCGTCTGCTGGCCTTCGCTCACACCGAACCGGGTCGACGTGGCGCGGCCGAACTGGTCACCCGGGCCACCGAGCAGGGCGGGTCCTGGACGCTGACCGGCCGTAAGAACCCGGTGCTGGCCGGCTCTCACGCCGACACACTGATCGTCACCGCGGCCCTGCCCGGCGGGGGCAGCGGACTGTTCCTGGTCGAAGGGCGGGCGGCGACCCGCCGCGGCTACCGCACCTTCGACGGCCAGCGCGCCGCCGAAATCTCGCTCGACGACACCCCGGCGCAACCGCTTGGCACCGGTGGCGATGCGGGGGCCGCCATCGCAGCCGCGGTGATCCGGTTCCAGTCGACGCTGTGCGCCGAGGCGGTCGGCGCAATGGATGAATCCCTGCGCCTGACAACGGATTACCTCAAGAGCCGCAAACAGTTCGGGGTACCACTGAAGGCCTTCCAGACCCTGACCCAGCGGGCCGCCGACATGTACGTGTCGGTGGAACTGGCCCGCAGCATGAACTACTACCTGGCGGTCTCGGTGGCCGACGGCAGATTCGACCCGATGGTGGCGGCCCGGGCCAAGCTGCAGATCGGCCGATCGGGTAAGCACATCGCCGAGGAGTCCATTCAGATGCACGGCGGTATCGGCGTCACCGCGGAGTATCCGATCGCGCACTACGCGGCGCGACTCACCGCGATCGAACAGACCTTCGGCTCAGCCGACGACCACCTGCGCTACCTGGTCAGCCAGGTCGGCGGCTACGGCACGGCGGTTCTCTAGGGCCCGACCTTCACCAGTTTGGGCGGCTGCCAGGTGCCGTCCAGCGCCTCTGGCTTGGGCCAGTACAGGCGCATGAAGACGGTGAACGGACCCGGGGGCGCCGGCAGCCAGTTGGGCTGCCTGTCGGACTCCGGCGGGCTGTTCTGGACGTACAGCGTCACGCTTCCGTCGGGGTTGCGGATCAGATCGGGCAGCATCGGCGAGTTGATCACGTAGCGGTTGATCGGATTGTCGACCAGCAGCGACTCCGGCAACTTGTACATGGTCACCGACCAGAAGGCGTTCACCGGCGGCAACTGACCGTCTGCGAACGTCAGCGTGTACTTGTCAGCACCCGTTAGTGGCGCCCCGTCCGAATCGGTCGACAGCACCGGGTACATCGCCTCCGCGTTGGAGTTGGCGTAGATCCCGATCACCGCGCCGGCCATCCGGTACAGGTAGTTGCCGTTGAGTTGCTCCCGCGTTCCGAACAGCTGACCCGATTTGACCTCTCCGGTATCGATCTTGTCCTTCTTGAAGGTGGCGAACTCATTCCAGGCGTCGGCCATCCCCGCCTTGAACGCCTCCTGCAGCTGTGGCGTCAGGGTCGCCGAGTCGAACGTCCCCGTCCCGTCGAGTCCGATCGAGGCGAACCGGGCGCGCAGGTCTTGCTCCCCGGGCAGGGTCGGCGCATATGTGAACTGGAAATCAAGCAGATCGAAGAACTTCAGCGACGTCTTCTGGTCCTCCGGGCCCAGCGGTGTGGGCCACGAAATCGCCGGCACCTCGGGAGCGGGGGACTTCTCGAACGTCGACAGCGGTTGGGCCTTGTAGCCGGCCTGGATCTTCTGGACGTTGGCCAAGTCGTCCGGGCCGAACAACTGGGTGCGGTATGCCACCAGGACGAAGTCGGTGTCGGCTTTGATCACCTCGTTGACGCCGTCTGGCTTCTCGCCCTCCCACCCGGGGCCGGCCAACAGGTAGAGCCCGCCCTCATTGCCGGTGGTGCGGCTGCCGACATAGGCGAAGTTGTGGGTGTAGCCGTCG
Source organism: uncultured Mycobacterium sp. (assembly GCA_964598975.1). Taxonomy (GTDB): domain Bacteria; phylum Actinomycetota; class Actinomycetes; order Mycobacteriales; family Mycobacteriaceae; genus Mycobacterium. Next base: position 3,563 of record CAZRFC010000128.1, read on the forward strand.
ATGAACTGCAGCGAGTAGTACCGGTCGTCGCCGATGGGGGGCACGAACAGCACCAGGGGTTCGGCCCGCAGATCCGCGCCGAGCATGGAGTACGGCGTGTCCGAGTTGGGCGTCTGGACGGCGGTGTCGGCGGGAGTGAAAACCCTTGCGACGCTGTGCACTTGGTTCCACGGCCCCTTGTACTCCGGGCTCTGCGGATTGATGAAGTAGGAGTACTGGATGCGGTAGCTGTCAACCATCGGGAAGCCGTAGATGTATGCCTCTTTTGCGATGGCCCGGACCTGGTCGGCGGTCGGCGGTCCGGTGGGCGTGGCGGGGAACGGGGTGGTATCGGTCTGTGTGCCCTGTTCGGTCGAGGCGCCACAGCCCGCGAGCGCGGCGATGAGGAATGCGGCGACGAGGACGATCCAGTTACGCATGGCTCACGCTACCCCGGGACCGGAACCGAAATTACTAACGGACGCCCAACAGGGCGTCGAGTGCGGTGGCGACCAGCGCCGGCGCATCGGTGTCCCGACCGCCGTACTCCAACGCGTCGGTCACCCAGCCGTCCACGGCGGCAAGGGCTTTGGGGGTGTCCAGATCGTCAGCGAGATAACGGCGGACCCGGCCGATCAGGTCTGCGGCGTCCGGGCCGGAGGCCAACGTCGTCGCCGAACGCCAGCGCCGTAGCCGGGTGATCGCCGCGCTGAGCACATCGTCGGTCCAGAACCGGTCGGTGCGATAGTGATCGGCCAGCAGGCCCAGCCGGATCGCGGCGGGGTCGATGCCCTGCGCGCGCAACGCCGAGACGAGCACCAGGTTGCCGCGGCTCTTGGACATCTTGTGACCGTCCCAGCCGATCATGCCGGCGTGGACGTAGTGCCGGGCGAAGCGCCGCTGACCGGTGGCGGACTCGGCGTGGGCGGCGGAGAACTCGTGGTGCGGAAAGATCAGGTCGCTCCCACCACCCTGGACGTCGAACCCGAACCCTATGCGGCTCAACGCTATTGCTGCACATTCGATATGCCAGCCGGGCCGTCCCGGACCGAAGGGCGAGGGCCAGCTCGGCTCTCCCGGACGGTGAGCGCGCCAGAGCAGCGCATCCAGCGGGTCGGCTTTGCCGGGCCGGTCCGGGTCTCCCCCGCGCTCCGCGAACAGACGCGACATGGTGTCGCGGTCATAGTTGGACTCGTAACCGAACTGCGGGTCGGCTTCGGTGCGGAAGTACACGTCGGGATGGGCCGGGTCGTCGACGACGTAGGCCGCGCCGGCGGCAAGCAATTTCTCGACGACCTCAACCACTTCGGCGATGGCCTCGGTGGCGGCGACGTAGTCCTGCGGCGGAAGCACCCGCAGGGCGGTCATGTCGTCGCGGAACAACTGGGTCTCGCGCGACCCCAGATCGCGCCAATCCATACCGTCCCGGTCGGCCCGCTCGAACAACGGATCATCGACGTCGGTGACGTTCTGCACGTAATGCACCCGGTGACCGCTGTCCAGCCACATCCGGTAGACCAGATCGAAGGTCAGGTAGGTGGCGGCGTGGCCGAGATGGGTGGCGTCATAGGGGGTGATCCCGCAGACGTACATCGTGGCGGTAGGCCCGGGCACCGTGGGCCGCACCTGTCGGTCGGCGCTGTCGTAGAGGCGCAGCTGCGGTGGGCGGCCGGGCAACGCGGGGATCTCGGCGGTGGGCCAGGACTGCATCAGCTGGCCAGCCACATCGCGTCGAGTAACAGGTCGGCCACCTCGGGTCGGCACATCAGCAGATCGGGCAGATAGGGATCGGGCTGGTTGTAGCGCAGCGGTGAACCGTCCAGTCGGGTGGCGTGCATACCGGCCGCCTGCAATACCCCGGCCGGGGCTGCGGAGTCCCATTCCCACTGGCCGCCGGCATGAATGTAGGCGTCGACGTCGCCGCGCACCACCGCCATCGCCTTGGCGCCGGCCGAGCCGATTCCGACGAATTCGATATCTAGGCGGTCCCGCAGCAGCCAGAGCACGGCCGGGGGCCGGTTGGCGCTGGCGGTGATCCGGATCGGGCCGGACGGCGGCGGCGGCGGGGCGGTCACGGTGTCGCTGCGGTGCACCTGGTCGAGGGCCGGCAGGGCCACCGCGGCGTCGGTGATCACACCCTCCCCGGGGGCTGCTCCGGGCGTGCGCTGCCACAACGCCACATGGACTGCCCAGTCCTCGCGTCGGGGCATCGAGAACTCGCGGGTGCCATCGAGCGGATCGATGATCCACACCCGGTCGGCGTGCAGCCGGGCCAGGTCGTCGTACGCCTCCTCGGAGAGCACGGCATCGCCGGGCCGCTCGGCGCGCAACCGCCGCAACAGCAGCTCGTTGGCACGGATGTCACCCTCGTCTCCGAGTGCCGGCGGGAAGTGGTGGCCCACTTCGTCACGGACCGCCAGCAGCAGCCGTCCGGCCTCCTGCGCCAGGTCGGCGGCAAGCTCGGCGTCGGTGCGACTCACCCCGTCAGTATTGCCGAATCGCCTCGCGGAGTCGCCCGTGGCCCCACCGCCGGCGGGTACGTTTGCCGACATGCGCATTCTGTTCACCGCTGGAACCCTTTCGGCCGCCGCCCTGAGCGTGTCCGGCTGCAACTCGACGAGCGCCACCGACCCGCTGCTCGGCACCACCTGGCAGTTGACGAGTATCGAGTCGATGAGCCCGGAAGAGCAGCCCAGCACGACCATCGACGACCCGAAGAAGTACACGGTGACCTTCGGCGAGGACGGTCGGGCCGGCTTCCGGGTGGACTGCAATCGGGGGAATTCCACTTGGACGACCAACGAAGGGGCCACCGACTCCGGGACCATGACGTTCGGGCCGATCGCGCTGACCCGGATGATGTGCCCGCAGCCGTCCGAAGACGCGAAGGTCGCCGCGGCGCTGGGCCGGGTTCGCAGTTATCTACTCGCGGACGGGAAACTGCACCTGTCGATGGAAGCCGACAGCGGCATCATGCACTGGGAACCGATGCCCACCGGGCAGTAGCCCCTAAAACGCGGGCCAGGGCAGCGGGCGGCGGCCGGCGGGGCTGGGCATCACCGGGTCGTCGAGCAGCGCGTGCAGCCGGCGCCGCAGCGCGGCGAGTTCGGCGCCGGTGATGTGTTCCCGGAGTCGGCTCCCCAGCTTCCCGTTGATGCTGTCGTCGAGATTCCTCAGCGCTTCGAGGGTTTCATCGTCGACCGGCTTACCGGCCCAGCCCCACAGCACGGTGCGCAACTTGTCGTGCACGTGCAGGGAGATTCCGTGATCCACCCCGTACACCGCGCCGTCGACCGCGGCCAGGATGTGGCCGCCCTTGCGGTCGGCGTTGTTGACGATCAGGTCGAAGACGGCCATCCGGCGCAACTGCGGATCATCGGCATGTACCAGAGTCACCTCGTCCCCGGCGTAGTCATAGGCGGTGAGGATTGAGATGTAGCCCGGCGGGACACGGTCGGACGGACAAAGATCCACCATGGCGGGGGAAGCCGGGTCCTCAGGCTGATCCACCCACAGCTGCACCATCCCCGTTCCGGCCGGACCATCCCGGATCACCGTGTACGGCACCACATTCCAGCCCAGCTCCTCTGAGATCAGGAATGAACCGTACTCACGGCCGGCCAGGGTGCCGTCCGGGAAGTCCCACAACGGCTGCTCGCCGGCGACCGGCTTGTACACGCACTGTACGACGTGGGAGTCGAGCGTCGCCTCACAGAGGAAGGTCGCGTTGCTCGCGGATCGGATGCGGCCGACGACGCACAGCTCTCCACGAAGCAGCGTCTCTTGCGACTGACCCGTCACGAGTTGGTGTCGTCCCCGGTGTCGTCCCCGGTGTCGTCCCCCGAGTCGTCCCCGGCGTCGTCCCCGGCGTCGTCGGAGGATCCGTACCGCGGAAAGCGCCGGTATCCGTTGGTGCGCACACAGAGATGGCCCTCGGGATCCAATGGCTCGTCGCACAACGGGCACGGTGGACGGCCGGCGGAGATCACCCGCTGAGAGCGGGCGGCGAATTGCTGTGCCGACTCCGGAGACAGGAACACCCGCACAGCGTCGGGCCCTTCCTCGGCGTCATCGAGGATCACCGAGGCGTCGAACTCGGTGTCACTGACCGCGAGCAGTTCCACGACCACGCTCTGCGCCTCGGCGTCCCAGCCGAGGCCCATGGTGCCGACCCGGAATTCGGCGTCGACCGGGGTGACCAGCGGGCTGAGGTCGGTCACCTCGGCGTCCGGCGGCAGCGGAGTGCCGAACCGCCGGTTGACCTCGGTCAGAAGCGCGCCTATCCGCTCGGCCAGTACCGCCACCTGTTGCTTTTCCAACAGCACCGACACCACCCGCTGATCGTGAACGGCCTGCAGGTAGAAAGTCCGGCTTCCAGGCTGACCCACCGTGCCGGCGACGAACCGGTCCGGGGTGCGGAAGATGTGGATTGAGCGGGTCATGGTTCCATCCAAAATACCGGCACAGCCCTGCAGTGCGGTGCTCTCAGTCGGTCGATCCGCCGACCACCGCGTCGCCCGCATCAGCCGGGCGGTTGGTGACCCGCAGCACCGAGGCCAGTTGCGCGCCGGTGTGGTTGACATGCACGACGAAGGGGCGCAGTTCGGTGTAACGGATCACGCTCATCGACGCCGGGTCGGCGGTGATGCGCTGGAAGGCGTCCAGGTGGGTTCCCAACGCATCGGCCAGCACCGCTTTGATCACGTCCCCGTGGGTGCACGCCACCCACAGCGCGTCGCCGCCGTACTCGGCGGCAAGCCTGCGGTCGTGTTCGCGGACCGCGGCCACCGCCCGGGCCTGCACCTGGGCCAGCCCTTCACCGCCGGGGAACACCGCCGCGCTGGGCTGCTGCTGGACGACCGACCACAGCGGTTCCTTGACCAACTCGCCGAGTGGGCGCCCGGTCCACTCCCCGTAGTCGACCTCGACCAGCCGGTCTTCGACGACGGGCGCCAGTCCCAGCGCGCCGGCCAACGGCTCCAGGGTCATCCGGCACCGCAGCAGCGGTGAGCGGACCAGAGCCTTGATCGGTAGTCCGTCCAGGCGTTCGACCAGCGCCACCGCCTGGGCGGCGCCCTTCTCGTCGAGTTCGACGCCTTCGGACCGGCCCGCCAGGGTGTGGGCGGTGTTGGACGTGGACCGGCCGTGCCGCAGCAGTATGACGGTCATGAGCCCGCGCCGGTCACGTCGCCGCCAGCACGCCGGTCGCCAGCAGCGCCATCACGGTCAGGGATAGGACGACCCGATAGCCGACGAACCAGTACATCGAGTGATGGGTCAGGAAGCGCAGCAACCAGGCCACCGCGGCGTACCCGATGACGAATGTGATCACCACCGAAACCGCCAACTGGGCTCCGGTGGCGCTCATGCCCTCGCTCACCGGGTGGAAGGCATCCGGCAGCGAGAACAGCCCGGAGGCGAAGACCGCCGGAATGGCAAGCAGGAAGCCGAATCTCGCCGACAACGGCCGGTCGAGGCCGCGGATGAGACCGGCGCTGATCGTCGCACCGGATCGAGACACCCCGGGAACCAGGGCGAGACACTGCGCGAGGCCGACGAAAAGACCGTCGCGCCAGGTCAGTTGGCCGATATGGCGGTTCTGGCGGCCGAAGTATTCGGCGGCGGCGATCACGGCCGAGAACACCAGCATCGCGGTGGCGACCACCCAAAGGTTGCGGACCTCCGACCGGATCAGGTCCTTGAAAGCGAAGCCCAGCACCGCGATCGGGACCGACCCGATGATGACGTACCACCCCAGCCGATAGTCCGGGTTGTCGCGACGCGCCTTCACCAGAAGTCCGTTGAACCAGGCCTTCAAGATCCGCACGATGTCGCGGAAGAAGTAGACCAGCACCGCGGCCTCGGTTCCCAGTTGCGAAACGGCGGTGAACGAGGCGCCCGCGTCGCCGTGGAAGAACAGCTGGGACACGATCGCCAGGTGTCCCGAGGATGACACCGGCAGAAACTCGGTGAGGCCCTGAACGATCGAGAGAACCACGACCTGCAGCCAGGACATCGGCGTCACATCCACGCCGCTGACCGTACCTGCGAGTGATTTCCCGGTCGCAGTCAGCGCACCGGCATCGCGCCGGCAACGGCGTCGCGGACGGCTGCCGACAGGCTCCTGGCGTCATCGACGTCAACGCCGGCCAGTCCGCGCGTGGCGGCGGCGACGACGTCCTCGGGCAGTGGCACCGGCATGGCACGGCGGGGCCGGTAGACCTCCACGACCAACTGACCGCGGTGGACGTGAAACGAGAAGCTGCGGCCGTCGCCCAGTCGGCCGAAACCACTGGCGAACAATCCGGTGATGATGTCCTCGACGACGAACTCGGCCCGGGGCAACTGCGAGGCGACTGCCAGCGTCATCGGCCCACCATAACCCTTCTTACGGGCGGGTGGGCCCGATCCGGAATCCTTCCGCGCAGCACTATGCACCTAGAATCCGGGGTGACACTGTCCGGACCGACATACCCGGGGGCTTACCCGTTGCCACAGCACCGAAACCGCGTTGCGATGCGCAGGGCCGCGGCCGGATTGCTGGCACTGGCGCTGGTTGCCAGCGGGTGTAAGTCCAACCCGCTGGACAGCGCCCCACCAACCGTCGAACCGGCCTTGGCGGCACCATCGCCCCCGACCAGCACCACGCCGGCGGGCCGGGTACTTCCGCTGGCCGGCGACCCGCAGGGTGCGGTCGTCACCGACGGATCGTTGGTGGTATTGACACCCGGCGCCGACGCAACCGCGGCCGCCACCCTGACGGTATTCGACCAGTCCGGCAGAGCACGACCCGTCACCCTGCCGGGGCCGGCCACGGCAATCGCGACCGACGGTCGGGGCACCGTCTACGCGAGCACCCGGGGCGGCTTCTTCACCGTCGACATGAGGGGCGGCGCATCGACCCGGACGCAAATCGACGAGGCGACCGATGCCGACTTCACCGCCATCGCCCGCCGCGCCGACGGCCGACTGGTCCTGGGCACTTCCGACGGGGTGGCCTACACCTTGGCCGCCGATTCGACGGTGGCCGGCAAGGCCGCCATTTTCGCCAGGGTGGATGCCATCGTCACCCAGGGGGACACCGAGCCGGCGTCGGTCGAGCAGCAGCGGCGCCTC
>CAZRFC010000129.1:0-5424 GCA_964598975.1 uncultured Mycobacterium sp.
CTCGACGGCGTCCTTGGCGGTCAGCAGCAGCACCGGCAGTTCGGGGTGCTGCCGGCGCAGCGCACCCAGGACCGCCAGTCCGTCCATATCGGGCAGCATCACGTCGAGGACCACCGCATCCGGGCGGGCGTCACGCGCGGCGGCCAGCGCCGAGGCACCGTCGCCGGCGGTCGTGATGCTCCAGCCCTCGTAACGCAGCGCCATCGAGATCATCTCGGCGAGGACGGGTTCATCGTCGACCACCAGGATGCTGACCGGACTGCCGTCGGGCCGGCTCAGCGCAACCCGTTCCGGTGAGGCCATGGTTTAAGTATGAGAGGTGCTATTGGCCGGCCCTGTGCCGTTGCTGTGTGTCGGCTTTGTTCCTGCCGCCCAGTGAGGAACCACGCAGGGGTTTCCCGAGTGGACGTCTGCGTGGTTCCTCACTCGGCGAGGGGGGACGGCCTCCTACACTCCGTCCGATGGGCCTCACCGAATTCATCGAGATCGTCGGCAAGTCGATCGACGCGGTCGGCGTCTCCGTCATCGCCATCGGCGCACTCATCGCGACCGTCAACGCCGCGGTCAACCTGAGCCGCAGAGTCGACGCCTACCGGCCCTTCCGCCGACAACTCGGCGCCTCGATCCTGCTCGGTCTGGAGTTCCTGGTCGCCGCCGACATCATCCGGACCGTCGCCGTCACCCCCGAACCCAAAACCGTCGCGGTGCTGGGCGGCATCGTGCTGATCCGCACCTTCCTGAGCTACTCGCTGCAACTGGAGGTCACCGGATACTGGCCCTGGCAGGGCGACAAGATGCGGCAGGAAAAGCAGGCCCAGCAGGGGGCCGCCCCGTGAGACGGGGCCGCCGCCGCATCATCGACGCAGTCCGCAAGACCCCACCCGCCGCGCTGGGCCCGCCGGACAGCCACGACCCGCGCGAGGTCGCGGCGATGCTGCGTGAGATCGGGATCGCGCTGGTCGAGGTGTCCCAGCCGACGCCGATCGTGGAGTCGAGGCTGGAGCAGATCGCCCGCCGGTACACCACCCGGCCGGTGCGGGTGGTGGCGTTGCCGACGATGGTCATGATCCAGATCGGCGACGAGGGCTACCAGATCGAAGGATCGACCCGGTCATCACTTCAACTCGACGCGGCCGGCCGCATCGACGACATCGCCAGCCTGGCATCCGCCGGCGCCATCAGCCCGAAGGCTGCGGTGGCTGCGGTCATGAAAGCCCGCACCATGGCGCCCCGGTTCGGCAGCCTGGCCACGATCCTCGGATATGCCGTCACCACAATCGGTTTCGGCATGGTGATCAACCCGACCTGGTCGGCGCTGCCCGCCTACCTGATCCTCGGCCTGGTGGTCGGTGGGATCGTCCAGATGAGCCGCCCCTTCCCCTCGCTGACCCCGATCCTGCCGACGCTGGCGGCGATGGCCGTGACAGTCCTGGCGATCAAATTCCTCGACGCCGCCGCCGACGACGGACTGCTGCGGGTGATCAGTCCCGCACTGGTGGCCACCCTGCCGGGCATGTCGCTGACCATCGGCGCGATGGAACTGGCCAGTTCTCAGATCGTCTCGGGTTCCAGCCGACTGATCTACGGCATGTCGCAGTTGGCGATGCTGCTGTTCGGGGTGGCCATCGGCCTGCACCTCACCGGGTGGGTGGACACCCCGACGCAGTCGACCCTGATGGGCGACTGGTCGCTGTATGTGGCCATCGTGGTGGTGTCGGTGGGCCTTTACATCTACCTGTCCGCCCCACCGGGCTCGCTGTTCTGGCTGATGGCCTCCATCGGAGTGGCCCTGCTGGCCCAAGCGGCCGCAGGAACCGTCATGTCGGCCAGCCACTCGGGATTCGTCGGGGCGTTCCTTTCGGTTCCGTTCGCCATGCTTGCCGCCAGGATCAAGACCTCGCCGCCGCCCATCGTGATGCTGCTGGCGGCGTTCTGGTCGCTGGTCCCCGGCGCGCTGAGCTTTGTGGCGGTGGGTCAGGCGGCGGCCGGCGACGGGGTCGGCGTCACCAGCCTGGCGGCCACCGGATCGGCCATCCTGTCGATCGCGCTGGGCACCCTGGTGGGCTGGGCGGTGTTCTACACCATCGACAGCCGCTTGCCGTGGTCGAAAGACTCCGGCTATCACCGGTGAGGTAGCTTCGCCAGCGTGGACCCAAACCACCTGAGCGCGGACCTGCTGAAGGTCGATGCCTGGATGTCGGCGCAGGGTCTGGGCGAGGGTCCGATCACCAATGTCACGGAAATCACCGGCGGAACCCAGAACATCATGCTGCGGTTGCACCGATCAGGCCGCGAATACGTGTTCCGTCGCGGTCCACTGCACCTGCGCCCGGTGAGTAATTCGGTGATCCTGCGCGAGACGCGAGTGCTGCGCGCGCTGGCCGGAACCGACGTGCCACACGCGCCGCTGATCACGGTGTGCGATGACACCTCCGTGCTGGGTGAGGCCGTGTTCTATCTGATGGAACCGGTGGATGGTTTCAACGCCGGCGCGGGACTGCCCGAACTGCACGCCCACGACGGGCGGGTGCGGCACGAGATGGGTCTGTCGATGGCCGACGCCGTCGCCCGACTCGGCGCCCTCGACTACCGCGCCGTCGGCCTCGGCGACTTCGGCAAGCCGGACGGATTCCTGGATCGTCAAGTGCCGCGGTGGCTTTCAGAACTCGAGTCCTATTCGGCGTTCGACAACTATGAGGGGCCCGACATCGGCGACGTCGACGCTGTCGCCGCCTGGCTGCGCGAGCATCAACCGGCCGCCTTCTCCCCCGGCATCATGCACGGCGACTACCACGCCGCCAATGTGATGTTCTCCCCCACCGGCCCCGACGTGGTGGCCATCGTCGACTGGGAGATGTGCACCATCGGTGATCCACTTCTCGACCTGGGCTGGATGCTGGCCACCTGGTATAGGCCCGGCCATGAACCGGTGCTGCCCAACCAGTTGATGAGCGCCGGCGGTCTGGCCACCCCTGACGAACTGGTGGAACGCTACGCGGCCAACACCAGCCGCGACCTGTCCGACATCGACTGGTACACGGTGATGGCCTGCTTCAAACTCGGGATCATCCTGGAAGGCACCAACGCGCGCGCCGCTGCGGGCAAGGCGCCCAAGGAGATTGGCGATGTTTTGCACACCGCCACTGTTCGGCTGTTCCAGCGTGCTGTGGCGATCATGGAGGGAGCCTGAATGATCGACTTCGAGATACCGGCCGAACTCGCGGCACGCCGCGACGAGATCCGGGCCTTCGTCGCCGAGGAAATAGTTCCCTTCGAACGTGATCCGCGGCTGACCCGGCACGGACCCAACGAGGAGATGCGCACGGAGATGGTCGAGTTGGCCCGCAAGGCGGGTCTGCTCACCGTTCAGGCGCCGCGGCGGTTCGGCGGGTGGGAGCCGACGCACCGCGAGCAGGCGGTGCTGTTCGAAGCGGCCGGGTGGTCGACGCTGGGCCCGGTGGCGATGAACTGCGCCGCCCCCGACGAGGGCAACATGTTCATCCTGTCCAAGATCGCCAACGAGGCCCAGGCAGAGGAGTTCCTGGTCCCGGTGATCGACGGACGGCAGCGGTCGGTGTTCGCCATGACCGAACCGGGCGGGGCCGGATCCGATCCCGACCAACTCAAGACCGTGGCTGTCTTCGACGGCACTGACTACGTCATCAACGGCCGCAAGTGGCTGATCACCGGCGCCGACGGCGCCCGCACCTGGATCATCATGGCCCGGGTCGCCCCCAATCCGCACAACGCGGGTGGGCCCACCCTGTTCCTCTGCGACGGCCGCACCCCGGGTATCGAACTCGAACGGGTGATGGACACCATGGACCGCAACTACGTGCAGGGGCACGGGGTGGTGCAGTTCAACGACCTGCGCTTGCCGGACTCTGCGTTACTCGGCGAGGTGGGGCAGGCGCTGCGCTACGCCCAGATGCGACTGGCCCCGGCCCGGCTCACCCACTGCATGCGCTGGTTGGGTGCCGCTGAGCGGGCGCAGTCCATCGCCGTCGAGCACGCCCGCACCCGCACCGCCTTCGGCAAGCCGCTCGGCGAGCACCAGGGCGTATCATTCATGTTGGCGGACAACGCGATTGCGATCCAGCAATGTCGGCTGGCCATCTGGTGGGCGTGCTGGACACTGGACGGCGGCGCCAAGGGACGGCACGAGAGTTCGATGGTGAAGGCCTACGTCTCCGAGGAGTTGTTCAAGGTCGCCGACCGGTGCGTGCAGGTCCTCGGCGGGATGGGCATCTCCGATGAGACCCCTGTCGGGATGATCTTCTCCGACATGCGGGCCTTCCGGCTCTACGACGGCCCCACCGAGGTGCACAAGTACGCGATCGCCCGGCAGATCCTGCGGGACCCAGGGGGGACTCGGAAGTGAGTGTTCTCGACCTGTTCCGCCTCGACGGCAAGGTCGTCATCGTCACCGGCGCCTCCTCCGGACTGGGGGTTTCCTTCGCGCAGGCGTTCGCCGAGGCCGGTGCCGATTTGGTCCTGGGGGCCAGGCGGGTGGAGAAGATGACGACCACCGCCGCACTCGTGGAGGGGGCCGGCCGGCGGGTGTACAGCCGAAAGACCGACGTCGCCGATCCCGAGCAGTGCCAGGCGTTGGTGGATGCCGCCGTCGAGCAATTCGGCCGGGTGGACGTGCTGATCAACAACGCCGGGGTGGGCACCGCGGTACCCGCCACCCGGGAGACCGTCGAGGAGTTCCGATCGGTCATCGACGTGAACCTCAACGGCTCCTACTGGATGGCGCAGGCCTGCGGGCGGGTCATGCGGCCGGGCAGTTCGATCATCAATATCGCCAGCATCCTGGGTCTGACGACCGCCGCCCTGCCGCAGGCCGCCTACAGCGCGTCCAAAGCCGGCGTGATCGGCCTGACCCGGGACCTGGCGCAACAGTGGAGCGGCCGTAAGGGCATCCGGGTCAACGCCCTGGCGCCCGGGTTCTTCGCCAGCGAAATGACCGACGAGCTCAAACCCGGCTACCTCGATTCGCTGATGCCGCGCGTCGTCATGGGTCGGCTTGGCGACGCCGCCGAACTGGCCGCCACCGCGGTCTGGCTGGCCTCACCGGCCGGGGGTTACGTCACCGGACAGACGGTCGTCGTCGACGGCGGAATCACCATCGCCTAGGGTCAGCAACCATGACCGTCGGGGACGAAGTACGCAGCGGACTGGACCACTGGAGCCGTGGGGAGTGGCGCCCGGCGCTGTGGCATGCCACCGCGGCGCTGAACAAGACCGCCGACAAGCGGTACCCGGCACTCGAGGAGGGCGCGGCGTTTCGGCAGGCGCTCAGGGACGACGTCGACATCTTCGCCGCGTTGGCGGCCGCCGATATCGACCTGGTTGGGTCACGCTTCCCGCTGCCGGTGCCCAGCGACCAGTCTGACGGACGCCCGGATATCGCCGACGTGA
>CAZRFC010000129.1:5434-7598 GCA_964598975.1 uncultured Mycobacterium sp.
CCACGTCGACGAAATCGAGATGCCGGCCGGCTGCCAGGTGGTCCCGCCCACCGAGGATGTCTCGATGTTCAGCATCGCCAACGGCCGGTTGTGGCTTCGGGCCTCCGCGGCGCTCGGGTTACTGGCAGTGGCGGTGTTCGCCCCGGAGAACGAGGGCCAACCGATCCCGGAGTCTTACTTCCTGTCCTGGCGGAACTACGACTTCCTGGTCTCGGATTCCTGGGGACAGCGCGAGCGATTCCGTGAACTCATGGCCACCGCTCCGATCGAGAAGTACACCCTGGACTTCGGGGACAGCTGGGACGCCTGGGCGCCGGTCCGCGAAGGGGCCTAACCCCAGTCCGACCACGCCTCCAGCGCTTCGTCGAGGTAACGGCGACGCGTCTCGGCCACCCTCGTGCGGTCGGCACCGCTGAGCTGCTCCCCGCCCACGGTGCGAACCAACGGGCAGTCCACATCGTGGTACATGTGCAGCACCCCGGCCTCGCCCTCGTCGACGTCGGCGCCGTTGAGGACGATCAGCGGAGTGGTGCAGTCCGGACAAAGGTTTTCGGTCTGCACCAGGTAACGGGTGCTTTCATGCAGCCCCACGGTCACATACACCGCGGTCCCGAAGTCCTTCGCGCGGACGTGAACAATTTCTCGCGCGTTCATGGGGGGTATGTACCCGGCCGAAGCGGGGGCTACACCGATCCGAGACCGCACGACTCAGGCACAGCCTCGGCCAGCGGTCGGCGCCGCCCCGAGATCTCCTTACACCGGTTGACGCGCTTTGAGGCGGCCGGCGGCGAAAGCCTCCCGCGGCAGGGCCGGGAACAGCACCTCGATCGGGAATCTGAAGTCGACCAGGGCCGGTGCGAGTGGGGTGCGGCCCTGCTGGGGCGTCGCCGCATCGAAGGCCATGCTGACGCTGACGACATCGGACTGAGAGTCGGGCATACCGACCGTGAGATCGCTCAGCGCGAGTTGGCGGCCGGTGGCGGCCGCCGGATGGACGGGCAGGATCGCGTTCATCACGTAGGAGTCGGAGACCACCGACACCTGCTCGAAGAAGTGGCTGTCCCCCTGGGTCCCGGCCGCCGGACTCGGCGTGCCGGTCAGCCATCCGGCGATCGTCTCGAAGGTATTCACCAGCGCTGCCGCCGCGACGATCGCGACGGCCATCGTGGCCCCGGTCGTCAGGAAGACGAACGAGCCGACGATGTTGTAGCCGAACAGGCCGAAGCCGATTCCGGCCCCTACCGAGAATCCGACGGCGATCTGCAGCGAGGGCTTGGCGAGCAGTTGATCGACGACGACACCGAGGATCTCTTCGGTGCTCAGACCGATCTTCCCGATCAGAATGTCTTCCAACAGGGTGTCCACCAGATCCCAGGCGGCCGGGCGCCCCAGCAGGTATAGCGCTGCGGCCGCGGCGATCCGTCCCGCGAGGGTGTTCACGAATTCGTTGGTGATGCCCAATTCGTTCAGCACTGCGGTGGTCAGGATGGGCAGGGCGGAACTGATTGCCCGCCGTACGTCGGGGTCGCCGAGGATCGTCGCAACAGTGTTGGGGATGACGCCGTCGACGGCCGCCTGGTAACCAGGGTCGGCTTGCAGGGACGCCAACGCGTCCGACAGCGCGGTGAAGACATCGCTGCCGGACAGGACATCGTCGACCAACAGATTCAGCGCCGCAATGAGTGCCGGATTGAATCCGGGATAGGCCAGGAAGTCGGCGACCGTGGCCCCGAGAGCGTCGGCCAGCGTCCCGGAAAACGCCGGGTTGTTCAGCAGAGCCTCCAGGAAACCGGTCAGCGGATCCCCGGCGAACTCGGCGATGAACGTCACCACTGCCGGGTTGTCCAGCAGTTGGTTGGTCACGGCGGTGACGATCGCGCCGAGTCCCTGTTGGAAGCCGGGATCGTCCAGGATCATCGTCTCGACGATGTTGAGGGCCTCAGAGATCGTTGAACCGATCGCCGACAGGACGACCGGATCGGACTCCAGCGAGGTGATCGCTGCTTGCAGAGCCGCGTCGATGTCTTCCCCGGCGACGGCGGCGGAGACCAACTGGCCGGCGACGGCTGCGACCGCATCGATGAATCCGGGTTGGCCCAACAGCGTCGGTATCGCCATCCCGACGACCGCTGCCACCCCACTGCTGAACGCGGGGATCGAGAGC
>CAZRFC010000129.1:7608-10627 GCA_964598975.1 uncultured Mycobacterium sp.
CGGTGACCGCGTAGCCCGCCGAGGCGCCCACTGCCTGGGCGACCTCGGGCGGGAGCGAGGACAACGCCTCGGTGACGAACTGCGCGGCGAACTGACCGGCGTAGGCCCGGACGGCGGGGTCGGCGACGAGGACGTCGACCAGTTCAGTCAACTGATCCCCCAACGCATTCCACAGTGTGGTGTCGCCCAGCACCGCGGTAACGGCGTCGGTGGTGAACGCGCCGAGGCCTTCCTGAATCGCGGTGCTGGCCCGCAGTGTGGAGATCAGGGTGTCGATGACCGTGGCGGTGTCTTCCTGGCCGGCCACCAACGCCGACACCGCCGTTCCGGCCGCATCGGCGACCGCCGACACCAGACCGGGCTGGCTGAACAGATCGGGCACCAGGCCGGCGATCACAGCGCCCAGGCTCGCCGGGACTCCGGGAGTGGCCAACAGCCCTGCCACCGCGTCCCCGACCGCGTCACCGACCGCCCCGGCGATCGGAATGTCACCGAGCAACCCGGTCACCAGGGCCGACACCGTCGCGGCCGCATACTGCTGGACCGCGGGGTCGACGCCCAGGGTGGTCACCAGCCCGCCGATCTGATCCCCCACCGCGGTCCACAGCGTCATATCGCCCAACAGTCCGGTCACGGTGTCCGTGGTGACGGCCCCGACCGCGTCCTGAATCGCGGTGCTGGACCGCACGGTCGCGATCAGGGCGTCGATGACCGTGGTGGCGTCCTGGCCGGAGACCAAGCCCGCCGCGGCGATGCCGGCGGCGTCGGCGATCACCGTCGCTACGCCGGGTTGACCGAACAGGTCCGGCACCACACCGCCGATCACGGGCGCGACGCTGGCCACCACGCCGGGGGTGGCCAGCAACCCGGCTACTGCGGCACCGGCCGCATCGCCCACGATCGCGGCGATCGGAATGTCGCCAAGAATCCCGGTCACCAGCGCCGATACGGTCGTGGCCGCGAACTGCTGCACCTGCGGATCGGTGCCCAGTGTGATGATCAGTCCGGAAACCTGCTCCCCCAACGCATTCCACAAGATCATGTCGCCCAGAATCGCGTTCAGGGTGCCGGTAGTGACCGCTCCGGCTCCGCTCTGGATCGGGATGCTCGCCCGTAGCGTGGCGACCAGAGCGTCGATCGCCAACGACATGTCCTGTCCGGCAAGCAACCTCGACGCGGCCGTGCCCACCGCGTCGGCGACCGCCGCAGCCACACCGGGTTGACCGAACAGGTCCGGAAGAAGTCCGCCGATCACCGGAGCCACGCTGGCCACCACATCAGGGCTGCCCAGCAGGCCGGCCACCGCCGCGCCGACCGCATCGCCGACCACCGAGGCGATCGGGAGATCACCCAGCAACCCGGTGACAACGGCCGCCACCGTCGCTCCCACATACTGTTGCACCTCGGGGTCCGTGCCCAGCGTGGTGACCAGACCGGTGATCTGTACGCCCACCGCAGTCCACAGCGTCATATCAGCCAACAACCCGTTGAGGGTGCCGGTGGCGACTGCCCCGACCCCGTCCTGAATCACGGTGCTGGCAGCCAGTGTGGAAATCAGCGTGTCGATGATCGTGGTGGTTTCTTCCTGGCCCGCGACCAAGGCCGAGGCGGCGGTCCCGACCGCCCCGGCAACCACCCAGGCCAGACCGGGCTGGCCGAGCAGATCGGGCAGCACCCCGCCGATCACCGGGGCCAGGCTGGCCACCACCCCAGGGCTGGCCAGCAAGCCGGCTACCGCGGCACCGACCGCATCACCGACGATCGGCGCGATCGGACTGTCGCCCAGTATCCCGGCCACCAGAGTCGAGACCGTCACCGCCGCGAACTGCTGCACCTGCGGATCGGTACCCAGCGTGACGACGATCCCGGAAAGCTGATCCCCCAACGCATTCCACAGCACCGCATCACCCAGAAGTGCGGTGAGGGCATCCGTAGTGAACGCCCCGATACCGGACTGGACGGCAGTGCTGGCCCGCAGAGTGGCGATCAGATCACCGACGATGGCAGTGACGTCCTGTCCGGCGACGAACGCCGACGCCGCCGTTCCCACCGCATCGGCGAGCACCGACACCAGACCGGGTTCGCCGAGCAGATCGGGCAGCAGGCCGCCGATCACCGCACCCAGGCTGGCCACCACGCCCGGGGTGGCCAACAAGCCGGCGACCGCCTCGCCGACCGCTTCACCCACGATCGGCGCGATCGGACCGTCCCCGAGCAGGGCGGCCACCAGAGTCGACACCGTCACTGCCGCGTACTGCTGCACCGCGGGGTCTGTACCCAGCGTGACGACGAGCCCGGAAAGCTGCTGCCCCAACGCATTCCATAGGGTCACATCGCCCAACAACCCGTTGAGGGTGCCGGTGGCGAGTGCCCCGACGCCGTTTTGGACGGCCGCACTGGCCCGCAACGTCGCAATCAGGGTGTCGATGATCGTGGCGGGGTCCTCCTGGCCCGCCACCAACGCCGACGCCGCGGTACCCACCGCAGCGCCCACTGCGGCCACCAGGCCGGGCGAATTGAACAGGTTCGGCACCAGGCCGCCGATCACAGCGCCCAGACTCGACACCACCCCCGGGGTGGCCAACAAGCCTGCGACTGCCTGGCCGACCGCGTCACCGACGATCGGTGCGATCGGATTGTCGCCGAGTAGTCCGGCGACAAGGGTCGACACCGTCGCCGCCGCAGGCAGCACCGCCGACGATGTCCTCAGGTTCGCGGCGTCGCTCGAACGGTTCAGCGACCATCCGCTGGCTTCCGCGATCGTCGCCGCAGCGCCAGCCACCTGTGACGCTGACGACGTCGCGACCGACGTCGGTTCTGGGATCACCGGCCGCGTCGGCAACACCAACGTCCGTGTCGGAAAGCCCGGATACATCGATCCCGCCACCCTCACAGCGGACGTCGAACGACTCCAGGCCGCCGGCGCGACCGTCGTGCTCGTCGAACACCACGGCGCCACGATCGGTGCGATCGCCCTGCGCGACGAACTCCGGCCGGAGACGGCCGACGTGGTCGCGCG
>CAZRFC010000130.1:0-8139 GCA_964598975.1 uncultured Mycobacterium sp.
ATGTCAGGGAGGCGACGAGCTGGAGTCCCGTGCTGTGGACACCGAACTACACGTCCTGGCCCGCCACCCTGAGGGCTGGCGGGTCCACCGGTTCACTCTGGGTGGCGGCGCGCCCTGGGAACCAACGGACTTCGGTGACGGACCTAGCGAGATTCTCGATCCGGCCGAACTGGTGTTCTTCGCCGATCGGGTGGTGCGGGAGCTTCCGAGTCCGGGCGACCCGGTTCATCCGCGGGCCGTGGTGCGCCGGTTGCGGTTGGCGGCGGCCGCGCTGCGGGAGGCGGTCAAGCTTGTGCCGGCTGACGGGCTTGAAGCGGTGCGGTTCTTCACCGGCGCCGCGCGGTCATACGCGCTGGCAAATTCCGATCGTTTCACCGTCGAGGCGCTCCAGCGCTACGCCGCCGCGATCGATTCGTACGCCGACGAATGGCAGCGAGCCTGATGTCTGATGTCTGAGAGCATTGTCGACACTCTGATGGGGTTCCGTGAGAACACCGTCAGCCAGGATTTCTTCCTGCGGTCGGTGCTGCGACATCCGCGCTGGCACATCCCGGTCGACCGGGCCGATCATCCGGTGTTGTGGACGCTGGGTGAAGGTGGGTTTGTTGCCGCCCAGTCGGCACCGGTGAGCCCGGACGGTTCACCGGTCCACTGGATCACGGTGGACGGTAGGCATCTGATCCGTAACCTGCCCGCCGATTGCGCCGGGCTGGTTTTCGAGTTGGGTACGCCCGCCGCCTGTGTGATCGAGTTGGACGGGTCCGCCGATACGCTGGCTTACTGGGCCAGTGTGCTCGATGTCGAGGATGCCCTACTCAATCCGGCTCCGGGGCAAACACATTCGCTGCTCAACCACCAGTGGTTCCTGCTCCGGGATGCTGCAGGCGACCCACTGGTCGAGGAGGTGGACTCCTACCGTGTCGTTCATGTGTTCACCGCGCCGGATCGGCTCAGAGGGTTCATCCAGAGCCGGCCGGTCTACCGGCAGTCCAGCATCGCCGATCTCGACGGCCGGACGTTGTTCGAGGAGTTGAGCACACGATCCACCTGCGATGCGACGCTGCTGCACTACGGACTGGACTCGACCGAGGTTGTCGGCCCCAACGGGGCCGCGCTGTTCGTCGACAACGTGGACGGGCGCTCCTGCGCGCGGATACTGCCCGCCCGAACAACCGCTGAGATCCACCTTTTCCTCGACCTCGAGGGCGCGAGCCGGGAATGCCGCAGCCACCAACTTGAGTATCTCGGCGACGACTTGGTGGCGCACTACACCGGCACCGTCGCCGGGGCGCGCCGTTCGTGGTGGTTCCAACTGGTCCAGCCGACGGGCGACCCGGCGGATCTGGGCCCCGGGCCGTCGGAGATCTTGTGCGCCGGCCAACTCGCGGACCTGGTACGGCGCCGTCTGCGGGCATTCCCCGATCACCGACTCGATGCCGACGAACTCCAACGGGCGGCCGAATCGGAGCGGTGGGTCGGTGAACTGGACAAGATGCTCGTCGACGGATCACTTCCGCGCTCGGCGGTCAGAACCCCGGACGGCTCCCGCTATCTGCGGGAGTTTCCCGAAATGGCGACTGCAGCCTGGATCGGCGATGCTCACCGCCGACTGAAGGTGCTCGCCGCAGGGACGTGAAACGGGCCTCAGCCCCCGGCCTTGAGGCTGACCCCCGTCATGCTCATGTATCCGGTACCGTCCGTCGCCCGGTCCAGCGTGCCGCGGATCTGCACGATGCAGAAATCACCGCACCCGGCGACCACTGCTTGAGCCTCCGGGCTCAGGTCGGCCTGTTTGACGAAGATGTCGACCGGAAGGCCGCTCGAGTCGCTGATGTCCTTGCCGGACTTGTCCAGCACCCGGCAGGCGAGGGTGCCGTCAGGTGCGGGTGTGGTCAGCAGCGAACACCGTTGCAACGTCACGGTTCTGCCGGAGAGGTCTGCTGCTGTGGCGAGGAACTCTTCTCCACTGAGCCCGTCGGCGGGGGACGGCTGCTTCGCGGCCGCGCTTCCTGCCGCGGATGACGAGGGTGTCGATTCATCGGGGGCGCTCTTGGCCCCGCAGGCTGCCAGTGTCATGACGGAGGCCGAGAGCAAGACCCCTGCGGTGAGGCGGCGGAGGTGAGTCGTCATCTGGTTATCGCCTTTCCGGTTCTTCAGCTGTTCGGAATCACTTGGAACCCGTCCAGGATGATTTGGGAGTCCCGGGCGTAGGTTTCGTCGGCGTGATCGGCCGACTGGATGGTGAGCGACGCGATGTAGGTCGCTTCGTCGGATTGGTCGACGACGATCAGGCTGGTCACCTTCCGCTCTGGTGCACCGCCGGTGGCCTGTGCGGTGTAGGTCGCGCTCATCGCCGGCAGGCCGCAGACCTCGTTCGGCACCGAATTCAGTTCGGTGACTTCGGTCTTGGTTTGGAGAATCTCGTTCTGCAGTTCGAGGATCTGGCGGGCGTCACCGCTGCGGGGGTCCACCTTTTTCAGCGCTGCGACGGCGTTGGGGGTGAAGCCCGAATCGGCCAGTGCGGGATTGAGGATCGCCAACCGGATCGAGGCGTCGGTAGGGCTCAACGCCGGCGAGACTTCCCACCCGCTGGGCAGCGGAAGGCGCAACCGCGGCTCGGAGTCCCCGCCCGGGATGTCGACCATCGGCGCCGAGACGGATTGGCATCTCGACCGATCGGGGGCGGCATGGGAAATCCCGCCACCGAAGCCGGTCGCCGCAGTGATCAGGCAGCCGACCGCGACCAACCGGCAACGCCCCTGACGATGCATGGCATCTCCTCCCGCCCGGTGACCGAATCCTAAGTCGCGGCGGGGCGGTCCTAACGCGGAACGTGGAACGACACCAGTTCGGCGCCGCTGAGTTCCAGTCCGGCCCAGGTGCCGGGCACCCGCAGGACCGCGATCGCCGAGGTGGGGTACTTCAGCGCGATCCGTTCGGCTGCCCCGCGGTCGCTGCCCGGTCCGGCCAGTCCGAGTGCGACGGCACTCGTGGTCGGTTCATGGCCGACGACGAGCAGGGTGGTGACGTCGTCGGCGACCTTGTTGATCTCCTCGATCACCGTTCCCGGGTGTGCGTCGTAAAGCCGGTCGAGGTAGTCCACCGGCGCCTCGACCCCGGTGCGCGCGAGGGTCTGCCGGGTCCGGACCGCCGAGGAGCACAGCACCGCGTCGAACCCCGGCAGATTCTCCCGCAGCCAGTCCCCGGCAAGCCCGGCCTCCCGAACACCCCGGGCCGCCAGTGGCCGTTCATGGTCGGGCACGCCGGCCGGATAGTCGGACTTGGCGTGCCGCATCAGCACCAGATTTCTCATTGGCCCCATTATCCCGGCGACCCGCTCGACGTCCCCGAAGTTGTCAGACCCCGGCCATAAAGTTTCGGCCATGAAGTTTCTGCACACCGCGGACTGGCAGTTGGGCATGACCCGCAAGTTCCTGGGGGACGACGCCCAGGCCCGGTACTCGGCCGCCCGCCGGGACGCCGTGGTCGCGCTCGGTGACCTGGCCCGCGAGACCGGTGCGGAGTTCGTCGTCGTCTCCGGGGACGTCTTCGACGCCAACCAGTTGGCTCCCCAGGTGATCAGCCAGTCGCTGGAGGCGATGCGACGGATCGGTGTCCCGGTCTATCTGCTGCCCGGCAACCACGACCCGCTCGACGCGTCGTCGGTGTACACCAGCCCGCTGTTCACCCGGGAATGCCCGGACAACGTCACGGTGCTCGATCGTGACGGCGTGTTCGAGGTGCACCCGGGGGTCCAGATCGCCGCCGCGCCGTGGCGGTCCAAGAAGCCGACGACGGATCTTGTCGGCGGCGTCCTTGCCGGGCTTCCGGCCGACGGCGTGACGCGGATCCTGGTGGCGCACGGCGCCGTCGACGTGCTCGACCCGGACCAGGACAACCCGGCGCAGATCCGGATGGCCGGGCTCACCGATGCCATCGATCGGTCGGTGCTGCACTATGTGGCACTGGGGGACAAGCACTCTCGGACCTGTGTGGGCGACAGCGGCCGGGTGTGGTACTCCGGCTCACCCGAGGTCACCAACTACGACCACAAGGAGTCGGATTCCGGCCACGTCCTCGTGGTGGACCTCGACCTGGAGGATCCCGCACATCCGGTGACCGTCGAATCGCGCCGGATCGGCACCTGGCGTTTCCTGACCCTGCACCGGGAGGTCAACAACAGCCGCGATATCGCCGACCTCGACGTCAACCTCGATCAGCTGACCGGAAAGGACCGCACCGTGGTCCAACTCGGCCTGATCGGAACCCTGACGGTCACCGACCGCGCGGCCCTGGACGCCTGCGTGGACAAGTACTCCCGCCTGTTCGCCGCCCTGGGAACCTGGGAGCGGCACACCAACCTGGTCGTGATGCCGTCCGACGAGGAGTTCGACGACATCGGAATCGGGGGGTTCGCCGCGGACGCGGTCGCCGAACTGGTGCAGACGGCCCGGGCCGACGGCGCCGACGCCGACGTGGCGCGCGGCGCCCTGGCCCTGCTGCTGCGGCTGAAAGAGGGGAGCGCCGCATGATTCTGCACCGGTTGCGGCTGACCAACTTCCGCGGTGTCGCCGACCGCGAGCTGAAGTTCCCGGAGCGCGGCGTGGTGGTGGTGTGCGGACCCAACGAGATCGGTAAGTCCTCCATGCTGGAGGCGCTCGGCCTGCTGCTGTCCTACCGGGACCGTTCCAATCACCGTGACGTCAAGCAGGTCAAGCCGGCGAACTCCGATGTCGGCGCTCAGGTCGAGGTCGAAATCAGCACGGGGCCCTACCGTTTCGTGTACCGCAAGCGCTTCCACAAAAAGACCATGACCGAGCTCGAGATCATCGAGCCCAAGCCGGAGCAGCTCAGCGCCGACCAAGCCCACGAGCGAGTCGAGGCCATGCTCAACGAGACCGTCGACACCAAGTTGTGGGAGGCCCAGCGGGTGTTGCAGGCGGCCTCCACCCATGCCGTCGACCTGTCCGGCTCGGACGCGTTGGCCCGGGCCCTCGACGCCGCCGGCGGTGAGGCCGACGCCGCCCCGGGGGCGGACGACTCGCTGCTCATCGACCGGGTCGACGCGGAGTATCTGCGTTACTTCACCGGGACCGGGCGTCCCACGAAGGACTGGAAGGCTGCCATCGACCGGTTGGCGGCCGCCGAGGCCGACGTCGCCCGCCGCAGCGCCGCCCTCGAGGAGGTCGAGGACCGGGTGCACCGGCATGAAGAACTCACCGCGACCCTCGCCGAACTGGGGGATGCTCTGGCCCCGGCGGCCGAGCGGCTCGCCGCCGCGCAGCAAGGGCAGGCCGTCCTCGTCGAATTGGCCGAGGAACTGAACAAGGCGCAACTGGTGGCGCAGGCCGCCGCTGCCGCCGCCGCCAACGCCGCGATCGGCAATGGTCAGCGGCTGAAGCTCGCCGAGGAGGTGCAGCGCCGCGCCGCCACACAGGCCGCCCTGCACACCGAGTTGATCGCCGTCCAGGCCGCCGAAGCCGCCGCACGGTCGGCCACCGAGCAGGCGGCGACGTCGTGCGAGCAGTCCGAGGCGGCACTGCTCGCCGCGCGGCAACGATTGGACGCCGCGCGCGCATCAGCCAAGGCCCGCGTCGCACACGACGAGGCCGACGAGTTGGCCCTGCGGGTGGCGCGTATCGACGAGGCTGAGGCGAACCTGGCCCGGCTCGCTGCCGACCGTGCCGCCATCGCTCTCACCGACGACCACCTGAGCGATATCGAGGACAGCGCCGCTCTGGTGGAACGCCTCACCGCTCAACTGCAGGCAGACGCCGCCACCGTCGAATTCACCGCGCCCGCAGACCTCGACATCACCGTCGATGGCCAACAGCGCACGCTGACCGGCGGTCAGCAGTGGATGCAACCCGCCTCGGCGGCAGTTGTCGTCGACGTCCCCGGCGTGCTGACGGTCCGGATCGACCCCGGCGCGAGTACCGCCAAGGTGCACGCGAACCTGACTGCAGCACAGGCGATCCTGGCTGACTCCCTGCATCAGGCCGGGGTTGCCGACCTCGCCGGCGCCCGCGCGCTCGCCAAGCGGCGTCGCGATTTGACCGAACGCAGCCTCGAACAGGCGGCAGCCCTGAAGGCAATCTGCGACGGCGAGGACGCCGCGCAGATCCGCACGCGGCTTGCCGAACTGCGCGCGGCGGCCCCCGAGGCGCCCGTGGTCGACGCGGCGACGGTCAGAGCCGAACTGTCCGAGGCCGAGGATGCCCTCGAGAAGGTGCGACTGCTCGCCGAAACCCATCGCAAGTCCGCCGCAGCCGCGACCGTCACCCTGACCGAGAAGGTAGGCGCCACAACACTTCTTCGGGAGCAGGCCAAGGCCGCCGACGCCGAACTGGTCTCTGTCCGCGACCAACTCGACACGCTTCGCAGCGCGGTGAGCGACCAGGTGGTGGCTGAGCAGGCGGCCGCCGCCGCCGAGGCGCAGCGCCAGGCCGATGCGGACCTGGCTGCGGTGGCCGCGAAGTACGACTCCGCCAACCCCGACGCCGTCGAAGCCGAGCTGGCTGCCGCGCGAGAGGCCGCAGAGACCCTGAGCCGCGCGCACGACGAGGCCAAGATGGCGCTGCACAACATCACCGTCGAACTCGGGGTCATCGGGAGCGAGGGGCGCCAGGGCCTCCTGGACGAAGCCGAGGCCGAACTGGAGCGGGCTCGCGCGGAGCGCACCCGAATCGGGGAGCGGGCCGCCGCCGCACGTCTGCTGCGCGACACCATGGTGCGTCACCGGGACAACACCCGGGCGCGGTACGTGCAGCCGTACCGCACCGAGCTGGAACGGCTGGGCCGCATGGTCTTCGGCGAGACCTTCACGGTGGACGTCGACACCGAACTGACGATCCAGACTCGCACCCTCAAGGGGTGCACCGTGCCATTCGACTCGCTGTCCGGCGGTGCCAGGGAGCAGTTGGGCATCCTGGCCCGACTGGCCGGGGCGGCGCTGGTCGCCGACGAGGACACCGTGCCCGTCGTCATCGACGACGCGCTGGGCTTCAGCGACCCCGACCGCCTGGACAAGATGGGGGCGGTGCTCAGCACGGTCGGTGACCGCGGTCAGGTGATCGTGCTGACCTGCACCCCCGGCCGCTACGACGGCGTCGCCGACGCGGAGTTCATCGAACTGAGTGCCTGACGGGCGGCCGGCCTGCCTGGCCCTCCTCGGGCGTTGCGCGCCCGCATCGTCGTCAGTCGGCCAGCGCGAGCACCTCGTCGAACCCCCCGACCAGGCAGTTGTAGAACGCCTCGAAGTCCGGGATCGCGCCGGTGTCGACGTCGATGCCCAGCGCGCAGGTGTCGACGTAGGTCAGCAGCGTGACGTTGACCGCCGATCCGATGGTCGGCCCGAACGCGTACTGCACCGTCACCTTGGCCCCGGCCAGGTACACCGGCACCGGCACCCCGGGCACGTCGCTGGCCAGGAAGTCCACCTTGCGCAGCACCGAGCCGATGTAGGCCCTGGGCATCAGATTCATCGCGCCGGCGATGATCTGGATGTAGGGCGTCGAGCGCTCGTTGCGCACTTTGTTGGTGCGCTCCCGGGTCTCGCTGATCCGCCTGGCGGGATCGGACACCCCGACCGGAACGTCGAAACGCGCCAGGGTGATGTGATTGCCGCCCTCGCCGTCATTCTCGGTACGGACGCTGATCGGCATGGTCAGGTGCAGATCGCCGACGGTCACGCCGTGCTTCTCGTGGTAGCGCCGAAGGCCCCCGGCGATGCCGGCGACGAACGCGTCGTTGAGCGCGCCGCCGCCGCGGTGGGCCGCCGCCTTGAGTTTCGACAGCGGCACCTCGTGCACCCCGAGTCGTCGTACCAGGGTGCGTTCCTTCATCAACGGCGAACCGGTCTCCCGGACCGGGCGCATGGTGCGGTAGACCGAGGCAGTCATCTCACCGGCCGAGGCCGCGGTCTGCCACGGGTGGCGCACCACATCGAAGAGCGCCTTCGGTGCGGCCTTCACCGCTCCGCTGACCGCCTGCCGAACCAGGTCGAGGTCATAGCGCAGGACGTCGAGATAGCCGTCGAGGACCCCGTGCTCCTGCACCTCGGGGTGTTCGGACTGGCTCTGCACCGACTCGATCGAGCGCGGTTGCTCGGTGAGGTCGAACAGGTGCATCGCGATCTGC
>CAZRFC010000130.1:8149-8809 GCA_964598975.1 uncultured Mycobacterium sp.
GTCGGTGAGCGCATGGTGGAACTTGCAGAGCACCGCCGCGGCGCCCCCCTCGAGTCCCTCGACCAGCGTCGCGGTCCACAGCGGTCGGGCCCGGTCGAAGTCCGCCATCGCCGCCACCCGCGCCATCTCCAGCACCCCGTCGAGGTTGCCCGGCACCGGCGCCGACACCCGGCGCATGTGGAAATCCATGTCGAAGTCCGGGGCGTCCTCCCAGCGCGGCGGGGTCGGCGGCGGTGACTCGATGACCCGCTGCCGCCAGATCGGCAGGTTGCGCGCCAGCACCTCGAAACGGGCCCGCACCAAATCCCAGTCCGGCGAGCGGTCCAGCATGATCACCGTCACCACCGTCGAGCGCAGTCGGGGATCGGACTCCATCGCCCAGGTGAAGGCATCGGTTTGGCTCATGAATTCACTCATCGTGACTTCACGCTACGACCGCCGTCGGCCGCCGTCACCACCTCGCCGGCAAGTGGTGACTTTCTTCCCTGCGGCAGAATCGGGATATGACCCTGGGCGACAAACGCCGCCGGGCCCACGACAAACTCGCGGCACTGCCGGGTGTGCAGTCGGTGCGCCGGCCGGTCAGCGCTGCCTCCGGTGAGGAGTTCGACCTCTACTACGTGCGCACCGGCCCGCCGGGTCGGACGCCGGTGGTGATCA
>CAZRFC010000130.1:8819-10545 GCA_964598975.1 uncultured Mycobacterium sp.
GATCATCCCGGGCGGGCCGGGCATGGCGTCGGTCGGCCACTACCAGGGCCTGCGTCGTCGCGCCGCCACCGCCGGGTTGGACGTCATCATGGTTGAGCACCGCGGGGTGGGCATGTCCCGGCACGACGACGCGGGCAACGACCTGCCGCCCGAGGCCCTGACCATCGAACAGGCCGTCGACGACATCGGCGCCGTCCTCGCCGACGTCGACGTGGACCGCGCGGTGGTGTACGGGACGTCCTACGGCAGCTATCTGGCGGCCGGGGTAGGCGTGCGCCACCGGGAACGGGTGAGTGCGATGGTCTTGGACTCCCCACTGCTCAACCGCGACGACATCGAGATCGTCCGGCGCGAACTGCGCGGGCTGTTCTGGCACGGCGACGATCCGGACTCCGCCGATCTGGCCGCCAAGGTCCGCGAACTGGCAGAGCAGGGCGACCTGACGCCCAGCGACGCTCAACTCGCGGTCGCGCTGTACGGCATCGGCGGCCCCGGGATGCTGCACCGCATCCTGGATCTGCTGCTCGACGACCGGCGACTGCTTTGGACGACGATGAGCTTCGTCGGCAAGATGGCCGGCCGGAAGATGCCCTACCGCAACGAGTCCGATCTGGTCGGCCCGATCGGATTCCGCGAACTGAACTTCCATGGAACCCCGGACGGCCTTCCCCTGGACCCGGCGGTGGCCATGCGCGAATCGGCGTCCGACGTCCCACCCGACTTCGAGGGGGAGCCGTTCGACCTGGTGGCCGAGATGCCGTCCTTCCACTGGCCGACCGTGGTGATCTCCGGGGGCAACGACCTGATCACCCCACCGGCGGTCGCCGAACGCATCGCCGAACTGGTGCCCAATCCGGCGCTGGTGCGGCTTCCGACCGCCGGCCACAGCATTCTGGACACCCGGGAGAGGGCGGCGCTGCGGATCGCCGCCGCGGTGTGCGACGACCGGATCGACGATCTGCCGGCCCAGGGGGATGAACTTGACCGGCTACCCGCACCCCCGGAGCTGCAACTCATCGAGTGGGCCATTCAGGCCGCGGCACGGGTGGAGGGGGTTCTGCCGGCGGCGGTACCCCGGCTGCTGCCCCGCCTGCTCGACGGCCTTAATTCATGAAACCGATTGTGCTGTAGTCTAAATCGCCGATACCGGCGGGTCCGAAGTTGGCCAGTGCGTCGCGGACGGCCACGTTGCCGGGCGACTGGAACAACGCCAGGCTGAATACTTCCTCCCACAGCATCGTGTCGACCTCGTTGGCCAGCGCCCGGGCCCTGGCGGGGTCGAGCTCGTCGAGCACCTCTTCCACCTTGGCGTCGATCTGGGGGCTGGAGATCTTGCCGAAGTTGCTCTCCGCACCCGTGGTGAAGATCTGGTTGAGGCAGCACAGCGAGAACGCGTCGCCCACCCAGGAGAATTGGGTGATGTCGAAATCGCCGACGTTGACGTAGTTGGTGAAGAAGCCGTTGGCGGGCTTGACGTCCAACTCCAGCTTCACCCCGATCTGGGCCAGGCTGTTCTGGGCAACCTGCGCCACCTGCCGGCCGCTCTGGGAGTCGTAGAGCACGTCCCGGATCACCAGTTGCGTGCCGTCCTTCTCGCGGAACTGGCCGTTCTGCTTCCAGCCCAGCGCGTCCAGCTCGGACTTGGCCTTCTCCGGGTCGAAGGCCACCACGGCGCTGTTGTCCTGGTAGCCCTCCTGGCCAGCGACGAAAATGTGGTTGCCCAGCG
>CAZRFC010000131.1:0-10540 GCA_964598975.1 uncultured Mycobacterium sp.
GCGCTGCGCGCCTCCGGCGTCCAGTACTGCGACCCGGTGCCGTAGACGAAGACGAAGTCGACGTTGGCCGGCGACACCGCGACGGTGACCGGCACCAGCACGGTTCCGCCGTAGCCGTCGGTGACGCTCACCGTGAAGGTGTCGGTGGTGTCGGTCGCGGCGGCGCCGGCCAGTCCGGCGACGTGGCGGGCCACCGCGGTGGGTGTGTAGGTGAAGGTGCCGTCGGGCAAGAGCGTGACGGTGCCCTTGGCGGTGCTGCCGGGACCGGTGTAGCTCAACGCGTCGCCGTCGAGGTCGGCGCCGAGCACCGCGCCGGCCAGGACGCCGGTGGTGGCGTCGGGCACACCGGCGCTGAACGTGCCGGTCGGTGCGGCGTTGGCCGGGGCGATCGAAACGGTGACCTGCTTGCTGGCGGTGCCGCCGCGGCCGTCGGCCACGGTGACCGTGAAGGTGTCGGCTTTGTCGGCTTGGGTGGCAGTGAGTTTCGCGGCCGCGTGACGGGCTTCGGCGGTGGGCGTGTAGGTGATCACACCGCTGGCTGAAACGACGGCGGTGCCCTTGGACGTCACCGAGCCCGAATAGCTCAGCGGATCGCCGTCGGCGTCGTCGGCGACCACCGTTCCGGTCGCGACGCCGGTACTGGCGTTGGGCGTCCCGACGCTGGCCGAGGTGATCACCGGCGCGACGTTGACGGCGGGGACGACCTCGACCGTCACGGGGACGGTCACCGATCCGCCGTGGCCGTCGGTCACGGTGACGCTGAAGGTGTCGCTCTTGTCGGCCGCGGTGGCCGTCAGCGATGCGGCCTGACGGCGGGCGGCATCGGTGGGGGTGTAGGTGAACCCGCCGTCCCCGTCGACGACGACCGCACCCTTGGCCGTCGTGGTAGATCCCGCGTAGCTCAGCGGGTCACCGTCGGCGTCGGCCCCGATCACGGACCCGATCACCACGCCGGTGAGGGAGTTGGCGCTCGCGATGCTGAACGTTCCGGTCGGTGCGGCGTTGGCGGGGGCGATCGCAACTGTCACGGGGACGGCCACCGAGCCGCCGTAGCCGTCGCGCACGGTGAGCGTGAAGGTGTCGGTCTTATCGGCGGCCGCCGCGGTCAGCGCGGCGGCGGCATGGCGGGCGGCCGCGGTGGGCGTATAGGTGAAGCCGCCGTCCCCGTCGATGACGACCGCACCCTTGGCCGTCGTGGTCGATCCCGCGTAGCCCAGCGCGTCACCGTCGGCGTCGGCCCCGATCACGGACCCGACCACCACGCCGCTGGACGAGTCGATGCTCGCGACACTGAACGTTCCGGTCGGTGCGGCGTTGGCGGGGGCGATCGCGACCGTCACGGGGACGGCCACCGAGCCGCCGTGGCCGTCGGTCACGGTGAGCGTGAAGGTGTCGGACTTGTCGGCCGCGGTCGCCGTCAGCCAGGCCGCCGCGTGGCGGGCCGCACCGGTCGGCGTGTAGCTGAGCTGGCCGCCTGCTCCGACCACCGCTGTGCCCTTGGATGTGGTGGCACCGGTGTAGGTCAGGGAGTCGCCGTCGGCGTCGCTGGCGGTCACCGTGCCCAGCACCAGCCCGGTGGCCGGGTTCGCGGCGCCGACGGTGGCGGTGGCGACGGGCGCGGCGTTGACCGGTGAGACCGTCACCGACACCGGCACCGCCGTGGAACCGCCGTAGCCGTCGCTGATGGTGACGGTGAAAATGTCGGTCTTGTCCGCGGCGGTCGCGGTCAGTGCGGCCGCGTTGTGCCGGGCCGCGGCGGTGGGGGTGTAGGTGAAGGCGCCGTCGTCGCCGACCACGACCGCACCCTTGGCGGTAGCCGTCGACCCGGCGTAACTCAGCGGGTCGGCGTCGGCGTCATCGCCGGCGACCCGGCCGATCACCGCGCCGGTCTGCGCGTCGGCGGTGCCGACGGTGGCGGTGCCGGTCGGGTCGGCGTTCGCCGGGGCGATCACGACGCTCACCGCGACGGCCGTCGAACCGCCGCGGCCGTCAGTGGCCGTGACGGTGAAGGTGTCGGACTTGTCGGCGGCGGTTGCGGTGAGTTTCGCGGCGGCATGCCGGGCCTCAGCGGTCGGGGTGAAGGTGAACGCGCCGTCACCGCCGACCACAACCGCACCCTTGTCGGTGGTCGCCGATCCGGTGAAGGTCAGCGGGTCGCCGTCGGGATCGGTGGCGCTGACCCGGCCGGTGACCACGCCGGTCGCTGCGTCGGTCACGCTGACGCTGGTGCCGCCCACCGGGGCATCGTTGACCGGGGTGACGGTCAGGGTGACCGTACTGGTCACCGTATGGCGGTTCCTGCCGAAGAACCCGTGCCGGTGATTGCCGGCGGCCTCGTCGCTGACGGTGATGGTGAACTGGTCGGTGAGGCCGTCGTGCGCGGCGGCCCTGTCGGGGGTGTAGACGAACCGACCGCTCTCGTCGATCTCCAGGGTGCCGTTCTGCGGGCCGCTGACGACGGTGACCGTCAGCGCGTCCCGATCGCGGTCGGCGGCGTTGAGGTTACCGGCGATGGCCCCGGTGGCGGTCTGCGCGGACTTGGTGGGCGCGACCGTCGGGGTCTTGTTGAACCACCGCGAAAAGAACGAGGTTGGCGGGGCGCCCGTCGGCGTCAGGTTGACGGTCTGCCCGGTGGTCACCGTCGCCGCCGGCGCGGGGATCGCGTCGGGGCGGCCCAGCCGTCGCACCGCCGCCAGAACCGTCCAACTCAGGGCGGCCTGGGCCGGGGCGCCCGGCCCGGACGTGCTGACGGGTGTCGGGACCAACTGAACCGTCCCGACGGTCGCGGCGGGCGTCATGCGCGGCGCGGCGGCGCGAACCGCGGGCGGGACCTGGATCACCGGCGCGGCGGGCACCACGGCGGGGACCACCGGCACCACCACCCGGGTAGCGGGGGCCGGGGAGTCGACCATGATCACCCCGACGTTGACGTCCGACACGGCCGGCGCGGGCCCCACGACCGGCTGTACGGGTTTGGCCACCCGCGCCGCCGGGGCCGTCTCAGTGTTCTGGCTTGGCGGCCTTTGCGTTTCGCCGGCCGCGCGGGCGGTGCGGGTCCGTGTCGCGGGACGCTGGGGGCGCGGGGTGGATTTCGATGCCGAGGGCGAATCGGTGGCTGTGGTGGTGGAGTCCTCGGCAGGAGCGGCCGAGGCGACTCCGACTCCCGGCGAACCGGTCGCCGCGGCTGCCCCGATGCCGAGCGCGACCGCCAGTCCCCCGACCCGGCCGATGGCCCCCGACGCGCGCATACCCGACATCCTAGTCACCTTAAGCTTTGCTGAGAAATATGCGCACCGGTCGGCCACCACCGGTCCGAGGCGCCTCGGTAACGTCATGGCCCCACGACTAAGGAGCACCGATGAGCGTCAGTTACCACCGGGACGAGGCGATCGCCGTGATCACCATGGACGACGGCAAGGTCAACGTTCTGGGCCCGGCCATGCTGGGCGAGATCGACAAGGCCTTCGACCAGGCCGAGGCCGACGACTCCGGCGCGGTGGTCCTCGCCGGCAACCACAAGGTGTTCAGTGGCGGCTTCGACCTGAAGGTGTTCGGGTCCGGGGACCCCCAGGCCGCACTCGACATGCTCAAGGCCGGCTTCGAGTTGTCCCACCGCCTGCTGTCGTTCCGCAAGCCCGTCGTGGCCGCCATCACCGGGCACGCGATCGCCATGGGGGCGTTCCTGTCGTGCAGCGTCGATCATCGAATTGCCGCCCCCGGCTACAAGTTTCACGCCAACGAGGTGATCAACGGCATGGTCATCCCGTGGCCCGGACTGGAGGTCCTCAAACTGCGGCTGACCCGCTCGGCCTACCAGCAGGCGGTCGGACTGTCGCGGGTCTACCTCACCGACACCGCGGTGTCCGGCGGCTGGGTCGACGAACTGGCCATGCCCGACCTGGTGCTCGAGCGCGCCGTCGAGGCCGCCAAGGAGTTCGCCGCCACCCTCAACCCCCAGGCCCACTACGCCTCGAAGATGCGGGCCCGCCAGGAGACCCTGGACGCCATGCGCCGCGGCATCGACAACATGCACAAGGAACTCGGACTCTAAGCGGTAGAGGGTGTCCCGCTTCGCTGACCGCGTCGCCATCATCACCGGCGCCGGCGCCCCCGACGGCATCGGAGCGGCCGTCGCCCGCGAACTGGTCGCCGAAGGCGCCCGGGTGGTGCTGGGCGCGACCTCCGACCGGGTTCACGACCGCGCCGCCGAACTGGGTGACGCCGCGGTCGGGGTGGTCGGCGACCTGACCGTCGAGGGCAGCGCTTCGAACCTGGTGCGCATTGCGCTGGACCGCTGGGGCCGGTTGGACATCCTGGTCAACAACGCCGGCATGACCTCGGTGTCTGCCGGTTGGGACGCCGAGGGCGACGTCGCGCAGTTGTCGCTGGCACAGTGGGACACCGCGATCGCCCGCAACCTGACCACCGCGTTCCTGATGTGCCGGGCCGTCGTGCCGGTGATGACGGCGGCCCGCTACGGGCGCATCGTGTCGGTGGGTTCGACCACGGGCACCGTCAACGCGATGCCGGGCCAGTCCACCTACACCGCCGCCAAGGCCGGACTGGTCGGCCTGTCCCGGGCGCTGGCGTTGGAGGTGGCCGACCAGGGGGTGACCGTCAACGTCGTCGCCCCCGGCTACGTCGCGACCGGTTCGCAACTGGACTTCGAGGCCGCCGCCGCGGCCGCGGGGCCGATCGGCCGTAGCGGCACCCCCGCCGAGATCGCCGCCTGTGTGGCGTTCCTGGCCCACGAGTCGGCGTCGTTCGTCACCGGGGCGGTGCTGGTGGCCGACGGCGGGCACGGGCTGCCGGAGACCTGGCCGCGCTAGCTCGCCCCCGCGGCCCCTCCCCCTCGGCGATTTCGGCGCGCTTTTCATCGGCCACCGCAGATTTCCGCGCCGAAATCCGGATCGACACAAAAATGGAACCGATTGGGCCCCGTTCCCATCTAACTAAGCATGATCGCAAATTATTTGCGCCGCCAGGACGGCGTCATCACACTGGCCCAGGCCCGCCGTAGCGGGTTGAGCCACGCCGCCGTACAGCGCCGAGTGCAGTCGGGACGGTGGCGCCGCTGCGCCGCGGGCGTCTTCTTCGCCGACGACCGGCCGTTCACCACGGCTGCCCGCATCCGCGCCGCCGTCTGGGGTCAGGGCGCCAAGGCGACGGCGAGCGGGCTCACCGCGGCGTGGTGGCTCGGGCTTATGGCGATCGAACCCGAAACGGTCGAAGTGACCGTGCCCCGCAACAGCCACGGCCGCGCCAAACCGGGAGTCCGGCTGCGCCGCCGCGACCTCGACGAGCAGGACATTTTCGAGGCTCGCGGGCTGCGAGTCACCGGGCTGGCGTTGACGGTGTTGGAGGCATCGACCCGCAGGGGCGGAGGGCCCAAGATCATGGATTCGGCGCTGCAACGCCGCGTCGGCCTCGCCGACCTCCAGCGCGCGCACCTCCGCAACACCGGACGCTACGGAGCGCCGGCGGCCAGGCGGCTGCTCGACGCCGCGGCGGGCGGCGCGCGGTCGGAGGCGGAGCGGCTGGTGATCCAACTGCTTCGCGACGCAGGGATCACCGGGTGGCAGGCCAACTTCCGGGTCGGCCCGTACGAGATCGATATCGCCTTCGACAAGCAGAAAGTCGCCATCGAGATCGACGGCTGGGCCTTCCACAGCGACCTGGAGGCATTCCAGAACGACCGCAAGCGACAGAACTGGCTGGCGCTGCGGGGCTGGCAGGTCCTGCGGTTCACCTGGTTGGACATCACGCAGTACCCGCATCGGGTTCTCGCGCAGATCCGCGCCGCGATTTCGGCGCGCTAATCACGCGCCCGCGACGAAAACCGCGCCGAAATCACACGGACCCGGCTCCGGCCCCGGACCCGGCCCCGGCCCAGTCGAGCAGGCGGCGGGCCAACTCCGGGCCGGCGTCCTCCTGGATGAAGTGGCTGGCGGTGATCCGGGCGTGCGGTTGACCCGCCGCACCGGGAATGTGGCTGATCAGTGGACGGTCGGCCTTGCCCAGGATCGGGTCGCGGTTGCCGAACACGCACAGCACCGGCTTGTCCCAACGCCCGAGGACCTCCCAGGCCCGGCGGTTGGCCGGGACGGCGGGGTCGTTCGGCGAGGTGGGCACCAGCAGTGGAAAGGCCCGCGCGCCGGCCTTGTACCGGCTGTCCGGGAAGGGGGCGTCGTAGCCGGCGCGCACGGCCGGCGACAGCCGGGAGACGCAGCCGAAGTCCACGATGCGCCCGATCGGGAACAGCGGCGAATACCTGGCGAAACCCCGCCAGATGGAGAACGCCGGAGGGGTCGGCGAATCACCGGTCGGCAGAAAACCGTTGGCGATGAACAGTTTTGAGAACCGGTCCGGATGTTCGGCGGCGACCCGCAGGCCCAGCAGCGAACCCCAGTCCTGCACCACCACGGTGATGTCGCGCAGGTCCAGGCCGACGACCCAGTCGGTGAGCCAGTCCACGTGGCGCTGATAGGTGTAGTCCTCGATGCGGGTGGGCTTGTCGGAGCGGCCGAAGCCGATCAGGTCCGGTGCCAGCACCCGCCGGCCGGCCGCCACCAGTGGCGGGATCATGGTGCGGTAGAGGTAACTCCACGTCGGCTCGCCGTGCAGGAGCAGCACCGGTTTCCCGTCCCTGGGCCCCACATCCACGTAGTGCATCCGCAGCGTCGGCGTCCCCGGGGCGGTGACGTCGCGGTAGTGCGGAGCGAAGGCGTAGCCCTCCAGGTTGTCGAAACGCGAGTCCGGCGTGCGCAGAAAGTCCACGCACCCATCTAAGCCGACTACTTCAGGACCGACTTCTCCGACCGGACCCAGATGTCGCCGTCGAGAGGGCCGGGCATCCTGGCCTCATCGGCGATGAACACCGGGTCCTCCCCGCCCTCTGCCTGCAGGTGGTAGTTGCGCAGGGCGGCGAACGCCCACTTGCCGAGCAGCACGATGGCGATCAGGTTGACGATCGCCATCAGCCCCATCGAGATGTCGGCGATACCCCAGACGGCGTCCAGGCGGGCCAGCGCCCCGATGCCGATGGCGATGAGCACGCACACCCGGAAGATGGTGATGGCGCGATCCTTGGCGCCGAGGAAGAACAGATTCACCTCGGCGTAGACGTAGTTGCCGAGGACCGAGGAGAACGCGAAGACGAACACCAGGATGGTCATCATCCAGGTGGTCCACGAGCCCAGGTTGGCCGACACCGCGGACTGGGTGAGCGAAGCCCCGGCCATCTTGGTGGGCGCGCCGGGATCGTAGACGGCCGGCCCGGACACTAGGATGATGAAAGCCGTTGCGGTGCAGACGATCATGGTGTCGACGAAGACGCCGAGGGACTGGATGAGCCCCTGCTTGACGGGGTGGCTCACAGTCGCGGTGGCGGCGACGTTGGGTGCGCTACCCATGCCGGCTTCGTTGGAGAACAGTCCCCGCTTGACGCCGTTGAGCATCGCGGCGGCCATACCGCCGGCGAAGCCGCCGGCCATCTCGGTCAAACCGAAAGCGCCGCCGATGATCTGGGTGAAGACCTCGGGGATGCGGTTGATGTTCAAGATGATGATGACGAAGGCCAGCAGCACGTAGGCCAGCGCCATCAGTGGCAGCACCACCTCAGCCACCTTGGCGACGCGGCGGACGCCGCCGAACAGCACCGGCGCGGCCAGCAGCACCAGGCCGATGGTGGTGTAGTGCTGCTCGATCGCGTGGGTGGTGTTGAGCACGTCGGCAATGGCGTTGGCCTGCACCATGTTGAACGCGAAACCGAAGGTGAAGATCAGCAGGACCGCGAACAGGACGCCCCCGGCCCGCGACCCCAGCCCGCGTTGGATGTAGTACGCCGGGCCGCCGCGGAAGGTGCCGTCACCGGCGCGGACCTTGAAGATCTGCGCCAGGGTGGCCTCGACGAGTGCGGTGGCCATGCCGATCAGCGCCACCACCCACATCCAGAAGATCGCACCCGGCCCGCCGACGGTCAGCGCGATCGCGACCCCGGCGATGTTTCCGGTACCCACCCGGGACGCCAGGCCCACGCAGAACGCCTGGAACGACGAGATGCCGCCATCACCCACCCGGGAGTTGAACAGTTGCCCGAGCATTCGCCGGAAGTACCGGAACTGGACGAACCGGGTCCGCACGGTGAAGTAGATGCCCGCCGCCACCAGCAGGTAGACCAGCACGTAGGTGTAGAGCACCCGGCCGATCGGGTCGATCAGGTTGGCCTGAATGTAGTCCATGTCGCCTCCGTAAGGATTTGCGAATCCTGCCACTCGGCGTCATTTTGTGCAGCGCAATGCGGCGGAGAGGTTCCGCGGACTTAGGCTCGCCCTAGGTCAGGACCCAGGGTCAGGGACCGGGTGCGGTGAGGGTTTCGGCGGTCTGCGCCGGCGGCGGCGGCTGCTGCGGCGAGAACGCGCTGCCCTTGACCCACTCGCTCCACGGGACCGTCCAGTCCCCGCCCTCGGCGATGGTCAGCTTCGGACCACCGGTGTAGCGGACCTCGACGATGTCGCCGGGCTGGGCGAAGTCGAAGAAGAACTTCGCGTTGTCGCCGTTGAGGTTCAGGCAGCCGTGCGACAGGTTGGTATTGCCCTGCGCCCAGATGGTGTCATCGAGGTGGTGCAGGTAGATACCGTCGGTGCTGATCCGGGTGGCCCAGCCGATCTTGCGCTTGTAGCTGTCGGCGGTCCCGGCCGGCACCCCGTAGGTGGCCGAGTCCATCGTGACGACCTCACCCTTGTCGAGCACGACGTAGGTGCCCGACGGGGTCCACCAGTGGAACGTCTTGTTGCCGAACTGGGAGGTTCCGCCGCGGCCCATCGAGGTGGGCATGGTCCGCACCAGGCGGCCGTCCTCGAAGACGCTGACCTGCTTGGTGATGTCGTTGGCGACCGAGATCCGCGACTTGCCGATGTTGATGGTCGCCTGCGCGTCGTCCTGACCGTAGAGGCCGTTGCCCAGATTGAGCCCAAAGGTGTTGATATCGACGTTGATTCGGGTTCCGGGCGCGTAGTAGTGCTCGGGGCGCCAGTGCGCGACGGAATCGCTGATCCAGTTCCAGGTGCCCTGCACCGGCGGTTCGGTGCGCACGATCATGTTCTTCTCGGCGAGCGCCTTGTCGACGATCGCCTCGTCGAAGTGGGCGATCACGATGGTGCCGACGCCGTAGCGCTGCTCGGGGTTGGGGGCGAAGCCGCCCTGGACCTCGATGTAGGGGCGGACGTAGTTGTCGGCGACCAGGGTGCTGAAGGTGCTGGTGCGGGACAGCGGCACTCCGGCGGTGCTCTTGCTGTTGACCGTCATGGTGTAGGTGCGGGCGTAGTTCAGCCGCTGGGTCGGCTGCCAGGAGGTGCCGTCCTCGCTGATCTTGCCCTCGACCGAGTTGCCCCAGTCGTCGTAGAGGGAGACCTCGGTGATCTTTCCGTCGACGACGTCGACCACCGGTTTGGTGAGCGGGCTGACCTCTTCGGCGCCGTTGAACGGCGCGATCCCCATCAGCGGAGGCCGCGGCGGGGCCGGCTTCACCGGCGCGGCGGCGGTGGCGGCGGGGGTCTTGCAGCCCTCCTGGCAACCCGGCAGCCCGGCGACATCGCTGACCAGCACGCCGGCCATCAAACCAATGACCACCACACTCGTCGTCCGCGCAGGACGGGGGAACCTCACCGAATCACTCCAGGACAGTTGTCGAAGGGTCATACGTCACCGCTGACTTTCAAATCATAGCCACAGCCGGGGGGTGGTTAGAACCCGGCGAGCGATACGGGTCGGTGCGGGTTTAGCAAACATCCGTGGCCCGGCGCGCGACACTGTGCGTCGGTGCTGGCAGGCGGCCTCCGGGCAGCGGGAATCCGCCACGGCGAGGTTTGCTGAAAATCGCGCGCCGCGACGTCCAGAAAGCGCGGCCGGGGCAGTACCGGGGTGGGTGGATATTGACGCCTGTTACACTTGGGGCCAACGCTGGCTCGGCAACACGCGAGCCAGTACGTCGTGGAACGCCTTCACTCCACCGGCGCAGCGTGGCCCAACGGGGCCCGGTCGCGCCGAGTTCGATTGATTTCGCGCCTGGCAGCGCAACACGTCTCGCGGCGACCGATATTGCCCACCGGCAATCTCGCCCACCTAGCGCCCGAGTTTTGCGCGACGGACTTTCGTCGCCTGCCGACGGCGCATCCCTGCCCTGAAAGGCACTCATGACTACCGCAACGACCTTCGCCGCCCTCGGCGTGCCCGCACCGCTGGTGCGCGCCCTCACCGAAGCCGGCCTCACCGAACCGTTCCCGATCCAGGTCGCGACCCTGCCGGACACCCTGGCCGGCCGCGACGTGCTGGGCCGCGGAAAGACCGGCAGCGGCAAAACGCTGGCGTTCTCCATCCCCCTGGTGGCCCGACTGGCCGACGGCACCCGCCGGCCCAGCCGTCCGACCGGTCTGGTGCTCGCACCGACCCGCGAACTGGCCACCCAGATCACCGCGACGCTGGAACCCCTGGCGGCCGCCTACGGCCTGCGGATCACCACCATCTTCGGTGGTGTCCCCCA
>CAZRFC010000132.1:0-4919 GCA_964598975.1 uncultured Mycobacterium sp.
CATGATGGCTGTGATGTATTTGTCGGCTTGTTCGATCTCGTGGCCGTTCACCGCGCCCTCGAAAGTCAAAAAGTCTGACGCAACGCAAGTTCCCCACCCAAGCCCCACAATCGGGGCATGGGGCATTCCGGCCGCACTTACGCCACACGTTACGACCTCGACCGCGCCAAGCGGTCGGTGGTCTTCAAG
Organism: uncultured Mycobacterium sp.; assembly: GCA_964598975.1. GTDB lineage: Bacteria > Actinomycetota > Actinomycetes > Mycobacteriales > Mycobacteriaceae > Mycobacterium. The sequence goes on from CAZRFC010000132.1 coordinate 190, forward strand.
GCGTCCGTCGATACCCACGCACTCACCAGCACGGCGATCCTCAGTTATCCCGTCCCGGACCTGGCGGGCGATGTCGTCGTCCCCGAGGGGATCGACTTCTCGCGCCACATGCGTTTCCCCGCGGTGGACATCGAGCACCGGCGTGATCCGGAGTTCGGCGACGCGACGGTGGGTTGGGCGCACACCGGCCTGATGAAGTCGGACGGGTACTACACCGCTCGTCACGTCCCGCTGGACTGTGACGGTGAGACGCGCTATCTGCCGGTCGGAACGACCCATTTCGACCCGGACAACAAGCTGCACCAACAAGCCTTCGCGATGGTGGAACGCGATGTTCTGCCCGCGGTGTCGCTCGAATTCATCCCGGACATGACGGTCGCGAAGTCCCTCGGGCGCAGCCCGCTGGAACCCCGCAACGCCTACGAGTTCGGCCGCGTGTCGGTGGTTCGGTGGACGCTGTGCGCCAAGGGTGTGTGTGAACAGGCTCTCGTGGCCAAGTCGCTCTATGACCCGCTCCGATCGGTGCTGTCGGCCGGGCGGATCGGCGGCGAAGAACTGCACCCGACGATCAAGAAAGCCCTGAGTCACTATCTGCCGGGCAAGTCGAACACGGTGGTTTCCGGGTTCACCACGGAGAAGAAGGCAATGGACGAGCAATACGGCGGCGACGTGGGGACCGCAGAACCGGAAGCCGCACCGGTCCAGAGCGCGAACGGCATCACGGCCCTGTACTCCCACGCCCAGGCTCTCGTGGACCTGTGCGACCAGCTCGAAGCCGACGCCGAGAACACCGACTCGGCCGAGGTGTTGAAGGACATTCAGAAGATGTGCGAAATGTCCCGCGCCGTGGCGGAAAAGGTCATGGCGACCGCGGACAAGCACAACGCCAAGTTGGAAGCCGCGAAGGGCAAGTCTGACGACGACGCGGGCGAGGAAGACGAGCCCGAGGAGATGGACGACGAGAGCGAGCCGGACATGGACGAGGACGAGGACGGGATGCTCAAGGCGATTCCGGCCCGGCACCGGACCATTGTCAAGGCGCTGCGGGTGAAGCGGTTCACCCTCGCCGAGATTCAGAAGGCCGAGCAAAAGCACCACGTCCCGGACGTGGACGACGAGACGGCCCGCGCGGAACTGGCCCGTGAGTTGGAGCTGGCTCGCAAGGAGCGGGCGCGGGCGGCGCGGGACCGGAAAATTTACGGCTGACCTTTACCGGGGGCGACCCCGAATCTTTGACCCCGGTTTGGAGATTCATCATGGCTGACAAGTCCGCGAGCGAACTGCTGGCCGAGGTCCGCGCTGAGCGCGAGGCACTCAAGGCCGAGCGGGAGAGCCTGAAGAAGTCGGCGAGCAAGCCCGCCCCGCGGTTCGTCGCGGTGGACGACGCCGAGAAGATGGACCGCGAGAACAAGGCTCCGTGGGTGACCACGGGCCCGGTCCTCAAGGATAGTCAAGGGTTCCTGCTCACGAAAGCGATTGGTGCGCTCAACGGGTTCATCCCCGAGGAGCAGGCGAAGGCCGAACTCGATGCTTGCCGCATGTTCGAGAAAGCCCTTCGCGATACGCACTGCGAGCCGCGGGAACGTGAGGCCCGCAGTCTCATGATTCCGCTGGGTATGGACCTGCTTCCGGCCGAGGTGGGCACGCACAAGGGTGCGGTGCTGATGAAAGCGATGTGGGCTGCGGGCGTGGACGGGTACGACCCCGAAGAAGGGGCATGGCTCGCCAACCGGATTGCAAAAGCCACCAACAGCCGGCACGTTTACAAAACGGCCATGTCGTACCTCCAGGACACCATTGGCGGGACGCTGGTTCCGCCCCCGGTGCAGGGCGAGTTGATCGAGTTGGTCCGACCGCGTGAGTGCCTGATGCAAGCGGGCGCGACCTCGGTTCCGCTCCCGGCCAACGGCAAGATTGCGTGGCCGCGCCAGACCGGTCCGACTTCGTTCTACTGGGTGGGCGAGAACACCGCAGTCACCGAGTCCAACCCCACCACGGGCCAGGTGACCATGCAAGCCCGTAAGGGTGGTGTGCTGACCCGCGTACCCAACGAACTGTTCCGGTTCGCGTCGGTCGCGGCCGATGCGCTGATCCGCAACGATAGCGCCAAGAGCATCGCGCTGGGCATCGACAACGCCGGCCTCTACGGGACCGGGAACGGGATCCAGCCGAAGGGTTTGACCCTGTACACCGGCACGAACGAGGTGATCGACTACGCGGGGAGCACTCCGACCCCGACCGGCGTGGGCACCAACGGTAACGACCTGCGACCCGAGGACGGGTACTACATGGTCGGGCTCGTGGAAGACCGCAACTTCGAGTTCTCGGGCTGGATTATGCGGCCGACGCTGGCCAATGCCATCTCCGGATTCCGCGCCGACGCGGCGGCCCCGGCAGACAAGGCGGGCCAGTTCGTTCAAAGTATGATGCGAGCCATCTCCGACAAGCTGCCGGGCGACAACTGGTGCGGGTACAAGACCGTCAAGTCGGCGGTCGTGTCCGCCACACAGTCGAAGGGTTCCGCCAGCAACCTGACCGACGTGTTCGGCGGTCAGTGGGAACACCTGATGGTCGGCATGTACGGGGCCGTGGAGGTTGCGACCTCGATCCACGGCGATTCGACGTTCCCGCAGGACCAGACCCTCGTTCGGTCGCTGGTGTTCACCGACATCGTGCCGCGATATGAAGGTGCGTTCGTCCGGTACAAGCAGGTCAAGCAGCGCTAAACCGTAACCGGCGGGTGACCGCCAAACCTTCCGGGAGGATTTTCCAGTGGCGAATTTCGCTGGTGATTTCAGTGGCGTTTATGGGTGCAGTGCCACCCTGTTCGCCACGTCCACGGGTGTGTCCACCAACGCCAACGCGGCCGGCGTTAGCGTGGATCTGTCGAGCAATGTCAGCAACATTGTCTCGGCGATCCTGGTGGTCGGCAACGCGGCCGGCACGAGTCCGACCGGGGACTTCAAGATGCAGGAGTCCACGGACGGCTCTAGCAACTGGACCGACGTGACCGGCGGGGCATTCACGCAGGTCACGACCTCGAACCAGGTCCAGGTGATCGGGTTCAAGCCGACCAAGCGGTACATGCGGTGTACCGGCACGGTGGGCGGCACAAACCCGGTACTGGAAACGACTGTGCTGGTTGGGCCGTTCCCGCTGCGCACGGCCCCGGCGAACGACGGTGGGTTCGACACCAGTTCGGCTGCGGCCAACTGATAACCAGACGCTCATCGGGTCCGCGTGGGGCGGGTCCGGCGGGCGGCGGGGGAGGATGACATGGAATCCCGTATTCCGGGTTGGTTTAGTTTTCATCCGGTGTACGACCTGTTCGCACGGGAAGCGCCGGAGGGGTCAACGATTGTTGAACTGGGCGTGTTTTGCGGTCGCAGTCTGGCATACCTTGCGACCGTGACAAAGCCCAAACAGTGTCGCGTGATCGGTGTGGACACGTTCCTCGGCAGCCCGGAGTTCGAAACGGGCGTGAAGTTCGAGGGGCGTCCGTGGGCGGAAGCGCCGCGGGGCATCCTGTCCACGATGGCAATTCAGAACCTTGAGGCCGCGGGCGTGCTGGGCGATGTGTCGCTTGTGGTCGGCGACAGTGCTCGATCTGCGGGACTGTTCCCGGACCGCTCCGTGTGGGCGGTGTTTGTGGACGCGGACCACAGTTACGAGGGTGTGCGGCGAGACATTTCGGCGTGGTGGCCGAAGCTTGTGCCCGGCGGCTACATGGCGGGTGACGACTGGCGACCGGACTTCCCGGAAGTGGAACAGGGGGTCCGCAGCATTCTGGATCCCGTCAGCGTTGACCCCGAAGTCGGGGTCTGGATCGTCAAGAAGGGTGAGTGAGAACCACTGCGGGCGGACCAACGGACCCCCGGAAGGTTCGTCCCGCCCCAACCCGAGCCGGCGGGAGTGGGACCGGCAACTTAACAACCTGACCCGAATCCGCGTGGGGCGGTGAACGGTCGGAGCAAAGGGGGCGAAATGCCTGACGAGAAGGAACCGTGGGTTGAGGCGCTGGAGCGGGTTCGGCGGGACGGATGGCCGGCGTTGCCGGAGCGGGCGAATGTGCTGGTCGCGGTGTTCACGTATGCCAAGCAACTTGGCGCGGACATCCTGACCTATTGCACACGACTGTACGGGCAGATGGTGGGTCATCCAAAGTTGAATCAGTTGGAGGTGGCGTACAGTTTCGGCTACCCAACGGACCGATGCCGCAACCATGTGGTCAAAAGCGCACGGGCGAACAAGTTCGATTTCGTGCTGATGCTGGATGACGACCAGGTGCCGGACCTGCTGTTGGGGAAAGACCCGGACGCGGTGCCATTCCTGCCGACCGCGCTGGACTTCTGCTACGAGCACAAGAGCCCGTGCATGGTCGGCGCACCGTATTGTGCAGGCCCGCCGGCGCAGGAAGTTGTGGTGATGAAGCACCGTGAATATGCGCCGGACAACCTGAATGGGTGCGGGCTGAAGATCGACAAGTACACGCGGGATGAGGCCGCGGTTCTGACCGGAATTCAAAAGGTCGCGGCGCTTCCGACGGGATGCTTGTTGGTAGACCTGCGGGCGTTCGACATCATTGAACCGCCGTGGTTCTATTACGAGTACGTCGATCCGCCTTATAACACGCTGCTCGCGTCCACCGAGGATGTGGTGCTCACGCGAAATGCGGACTGGTTGGGGATCCCACAGTATTGCCACTGGAGCGCGTGGGCGGGCCACTCCAA
>CAZRFC010000132.1:5019-8989 GCA_964598975.1 uncultured Mycobacterium sp.
CCCTTTGGAGGTTTTGACATGGCCGACAAGAGCGTACCGCAAAACAACGGCGGTCAGTACATCGCGACCAGTTCCGGGAACGGTGAAACCCTGATTTACACGGGCACCGGCCGCGTGTGTCGCGTGTGCATCACGACCGCCGGCACCGCGAGTTTCAGCCTGTACGACGGCACGCAGTCCACGGGTGGGACGCTGATCTTCACCAGCCTGACCAACGACGCGCTGGGCACCGTCAAGGACATCGGGATGCCGTTCGCCACCGGGCTCGTGGTCAAGGGCACCACGGGCAGCGCGGGCATCTGCATCGGCTACAACAAGGACCAAGCTTACGGGACGTGATGACTCGTGGGCAGTGGGTAACACGCAGCACCCCGGAGATTCCTCCGGGGTGTTTTCGTTGACCGGCAAGTTCCTCACGCTGGCCCCATGATCGGGGCATGGCCGCAATTATCACGCTGGCGGACTACCAGGCGTTCACCGGGCAGGAGTTCACCGGCGACGACGCCACCGCGATTTCTCGCATCTGTGCGGCCGTTTCGGACGCCCTGGCGAAGCATCTTCGACCGTATTCCCCGGTTCCAGTCACACTGTCCGGACATGTCATGGACGCGCCAAACGGCAACGTCCTGATCGTTCCGGTGTTGCCGGTTCGCACGCTGACGAGCATTTACCTGCGGTGGTTCGCGAACGGGGATTCGACGGCGTTCACGTCTGATGACCTACTCACGGTCAACACCGATTACTGGATGCCGACCGACGCATTCGACGGGTATTCGCGAGACGGGAAAGTGTTCCGGCGCAACGGCGGGCTGTGGGCGTGCGAGTGGCGCTATCCGAACACGCGGGCGCTCGCCCCGGTGATCGACCCGAACCGCGGGGCCATCAAGATCACGGCGACCTGCGGCGAGACAAGTGTCCCCGAGGCGATCCGCGGCGCCGCGGCCCTCATGGTGTCGCTGGTGTACAACCGCCGCAAGGACGGCGCGCCCTACGCTTCCGAGTCGTGGAACGGTCGGAGTCAATCGCTGGCCGGGCCGTTCACCGCGACTTCCGCTCTCGACTCGCCGGACGTGCAGGCGATGCTTCGGCCGTACCGGTCGGCCCTCGTGCATGTGGCGGGGGACTGACCCAATGGCGCTCCATGACAACCCGCCGCACAGTGTCACAACCTATACCGTGGTGTCCTCGACGGACGCGGGCGGCGGCGTGGCACTGACCTACACCGCGGCCCAGACCGGGTTGAAGTGTTCGATCAACACGGCGTCGGCATCGGAGCAGGAGCGATTTGCGCAGATGGGGCAGGTGGTCACGCACACCATTGGGATTCTAACCAGCGCGATCACGACAGCCATTGTCCGGGGCATGAAGGTGGTCACGACCGACCGGAGCGAGAGCTACCACGTCAAGGGGATCGCGGCGGGCCGGTCTTACGGGAACGTGCCGGCGTTCACCTATCTGTTCTGTGAGCAAGTGCTCTAAGCAAGTTCCCACGCCAAACCCCACAATCGGGGCATGGCGACGACCTCGATCATTGCGGCCGTCATCTCGAAATACGAGAGTTTGACGGCTGCGAACTTTCCGGGCTCGTCGCGCCCGCCCATTTACCTCGATCAAGCCCCGTTGACGGATTCCAGCGGGGCACAGGAGCGACCGCCCTACGTCATCCTCCGCGACAACGGGCAGGTGCCCAGTTACGAGTTCGAGCGAACCACGATCGAAGTCTGTGAGTTTGTGCTGGAGGTGTACTACGCCAGCCTCGCGGATGTGGACACGGCGGTTACGGCCATCAAGCGGAACGGCGGCGCGGTCGGCGCGGGGAGCGGGTTTGATTACGGCACGCTCTCGGATCTGACCTCGCCGCGGTCCACGCACGAGGTACGGCGGGTGAAGGAAACGCGGCGGTTGTCGTCGCTGGATTACTCGGGCAATCGCGTTCATGTCGCGATTCTGGAGTACCGGGTTCAGGTCAAGGAGTCGCCGTAATGCCGCAGTACGACGGCTACCTCCGCAGCCTGACCAACACCACGCTTCGCGGCGTGTACCGGCCGGACGGCGTGGTGTCGGAAACGGACCCGCTCCGCTCGGCGGACATCAAGCGCGGGGCGAACGCCCAGGTCGGGACGCTCAATTACGGTGTCGGGTCGGGGTATGTGGATCGGCTGTGCGTGAAGGATATCGCGATCGCGGCCGGGTCCAGTACGACGCTCGATCTGTACACGGGAACCGATCTGCTCGGGTTGCAGGACGAGGCGGCCCCGTTCCGGACGGTGAAGTACCTGGAGGTCGGTATCTGGTCCGGTGGCGATACGTCGGGTGTGCGGATCGGCGGCGCGGCGGCGAATGAATGGGTTGGGTTCTTCGTGGCGGCGGGTGACAAGCTCGACATCTTCCCGAGCGGCCCGCCGTACCGCGTGGGTTCCCCCGCGGGGAAAGCAGTCACGAGCACGACCAAGAACTTGAAGATTGAGAATCTGGGCGCGGCCGAGGTTGTGGTGCGGGTCGTGGTGGGCGGGTCGATTGTCCCGCCGGGCGGGTTCACCGGACTGTTCGGCGGCTTACTGACTTACCCGTAAGGGGCACACATGGCAGGCGTAGGATTCACTCCGGGCAGTGGCGAAACGGCCGCGATGGACGAGATCGGTTCCGCGTCCGCGCCGACGACGGGCGAGCGTCTGTCGTATGTGAAGCTCGACGGTGGTATCGCGGGGTCGTCGGCCCCGATCGAGGCGGGGAACGCGGCGGCACTGGCCGCGACGGTCAGCACGAAGGCACTACTTACGACGGAACCAGGTCAGTGGTCGGAAACGCACGCTCCGGCCGTCAACACGCAGGCCACCAAGAGCAAGTCCGCGGGTGCGGCGGGTGTGCGGCACGTTTGCAAATGGCTTTCGATCACGCTCGGGCAGAACTCGACGGGCAGTGTGCAAACGCTGCTCACGTTCAATCTGCGGGACGGGGCGACGGGTGCGGGAACCATCCTGGCCTCGTTCACGCTCTCCTGTCCGGCGACCGCCGGCGAGTGCAAGGTACTGACGCTCTCCGGGCTGAACATCGTTGGCAGTGCCGCGACCGCAATGACCCTGGAAAGCGCATCGGCACCGGCGGCCCAGACTTACGCATCCGTCGCGTTCGGCGGTTATTCCACACCGGCAGCGTAACCCTTGAGGTGCGGTCATGGCCTTTGATCCTTGCGTGGGCACCGAGGGGCGTGTCCGTGTCGGCGCGGGCAACATTGTCGTCGCGGGCATTCAGGAGTGGCGCATCAACAAGCAGTTGACGCCCATTCCCATCAATCACTTCGAACTGACGGCGGATGCGGACAGCATCGTCTGGCAGGTGTTCGAGAAGGGGCTCGCCAGCGCAACGGCCACGATCCGCGGTCACGTCAACGTGGACGCCACGGACAAGACTGAGGGCGGAGCACCAGGTCTGAAACTTGGCGCGACACTGGTCCTGGATTTGCTGTGGACCCGCACACCGTTCGGGTACACGGACCTCGCCGGGTTCGTCACGAACTGGGAAGGCGGGACCAACATCGAGAACCAGACCGGCACGTTTAACTGCACGGTTCAGTTGACCGGGACAGTAGCGGTGGCGGCGTAATCAAGGGGAATCATGAAAGCGGAAATCCTGCGACCGGGCCGGACGGAATGGGAGTCCGGCGTCAATGTGCCAATGACGGACGTGGTGGGCTCACTCGTGCGGTACGAGGCGGGCATTGCGATGGACGGCGGACCGGCCTACATCGTGTGTCGTGTCGTCGGGCTGGACGACGCGCCGGGCGGCGGCAAGACGCTCCGCATGGAGATCAACACGCCGGAGGGCGCACAAGATGCCTGATCCGGGAATCGGCGTCATGCTCGGCGCGGGTGCGCAACTGACCCACAAGGGCAAGACGTGGAAGGTGTCCGCGCCCGACCAGAAGGCAAAAGACCGTCTCGAAAAACTGGCGAAGCGGGTGGCAATCAAC
>CAZRFC010000132.1:8999-10537 GCA_964598975.1 uncultured Mycobacterium sp.
AACGAGGTGCGGGCGCTCAAGGACGTACTCGATCCGGCCGCGTATCAGGAATCGTTCTCACTCGTGATTGAGTCGCTTCCCAAGTACGACACGTTTCAGCCGGGGTGGTTGGCGACAGTATTTAGCCCCGCCCAACAGCACTTGTTTTTGTGGTCGCTACTGCAAGGGGCGCAGCCGGACATTCCCGAGCAGTTGGTGATCGAGATGATGACCGAATCGCCCGAGGAGGTGGCGGCGGCGTTCGCGCAAGTGTTGCCTGATTTTTTTCACCTGCTGCTGGAACCGCACCGCAAGAACCTGCCCCCGGATCGGCTGGCGACAGTGGAGGCGGCGCTCGATCAACTCCGGACGCAGCTCGTGCGTACTCCGACCAACTCGGCCTGATCCGGCAAGCATATGTGATGCTGGCTCAAGAGCCGTGGTGTTACACGCCGGACCAGATTGGCGAACTCACCGACTGGCAAATCCTCAACCTGTACGCCAAGCCCGCGGCCGAACGTGCGGCCGAGTTCGACCAGTCACTCCCCGCGCGGGGTGGGTCGGTTCCGGCGGGCGAGCCGATCGGCAAGCGGCGGACGTTCGAGAACAAGCCCGATTTCGAGCCGGGGACGGACGGGCATCGGCGGCAGTGTATCGCGGCGTTCATGCAAGTGCAGGGGCTTTCACTGGACCGGGCGAAGGCCCAGTACGAGCGGCAGTTGGCCCAGTGGCGTGCGGAACAGGGGGCGTGACATGGCTGTTCCGGTGAGCGGTGTTCCAACGGGCGGGCTCGTGGGCGCGGCGGCTAACGCCCTGTCGCCCATTCAAACGGCACTGGCGGACGTCGGCAAGGCGTTTGCGAAGGTCGCGGAAACGGTCAAGACTGCAATCCCGCTACTCGACACGTTCACGGAACATCTCAAGCGGCTGGGTGATTCGATCAAGGACACGTTTCGCACGTACATCGGCGGGCCGATCCTGGAAGGGCTGAAGTCGATCGGTCGCGGCATCAAGTGGGCATTGCCCACGGACGTACTCGACAACCTCAAGGCGACGGGCGGAAAGGCGTTCGAGGCGGTGGGCGCGGTGGCGACGGCGTTCGGGTCGGTCGCGGTCGCGGCCCCGGTGATCGGCGCGGCGTTCGGTGTCCTGGGTACGGCACTGTCCGCGCTCGTGAGTGCCGCGAACCCGGCCGTGGTGCAGCAATTCCAGCTGGCTCTCCGCGACACAATGGCGGTGGTGGGTCAGGGGCTCGCGCCGGTGTTGCAGGTGGTGACGCAGGCGATGCGGATGTTCGGGGACGCGCTGGCGGTGTTCTCGAGGAGTGTCGGCGGTGGGCTGGCCGCAATCCTGCAATCACTGCTGCCCATCTTCCAGGTGTTTCTCGAAGTGTTCGCGGCGGTCGGGGAAGTGGTAGGCGAGGTGATGAAGCTGGTGGCGCCGCTCATCAAAATGGTGGCGGACGGGATTCGCACGATCTTCGAGTGGATGGGGAAGGCGGTGCGGTGGATCCTGGGGCTGATCGGTGTGGATATCGGCGACTCGAAGATCAAGGCGGG
>CAZRFC010000133.1:0-10499 GCA_964598975.1 uncultured Mycobacterium sp.
GCCTCGTCGACGCCGGCGACGTCGTCGAAGGTGACCTTGGTGTCGGTCTCGACATAGACCTTGGCCTTGCTCTTGCCGATCTGCATCAGGCCGCCGCCGAGGCCACCCGAGACACGGCGCATCAGCCACATCCACTCGGACAAGCTTGCTCAATGGTGAGGATTTCGTCAAACACTGCTTGACTGAGCATGTAGTCATGTGTGACGATTTCGTCACTTAGTTGAGGAGACGTGATGGACCTGGCGCAGCATTACCCGGTGGTGATCATCGGCGCGGGGCCGGTCGGCGTCACGGCCGCCACGTTGCTGGCTCAGTACGGTGTCCGCAGCGTCATCCTGGACCGCTGGGCCGGGATGTATCCGCAGCCCAGGGCCGTTCATCTCGACGATGAGGTGTGCCGGATTCTCGACCGCCTCGGGATCGCCGAGGAATTCGCCGCCATCTCTCGACCCGCGCTGGGACTGCGACTGCTCGACCCGGACCTCAACATTCTGGCCGAGTTCCACCGCGATCCCACCGACAGCCGCCACGGCTATCCGCAAGCCAACATGTTCGACCAACCGGAACTCGAGGGCCTGCTCCGGACAAACCTGAAGCGCTATCCGGAGGCGACTCTGCGCGGTGATGCCGAGGTGATCGCACTGACCGATCTGGGCGGCGGGCGAAGCCGGATCCGTTTCACCGATCGCACCGACCGCACCGACCACGTGGTCGACACGGACTACGTACTCGGCTGCGACGGGGCGAACAGCCTGGTGCGCAGACACATCGGGGCAACCATGCGCGACCTGCGCTTCGAACAGCGGTGGCTGGTGATCGACGTCGACTCCGCGGTCGATCTTCAGCAATGGGGTGGTGTGCACCAGGTCTGCAACCCGCTGCGAGCCGGAACGTTCATGCAGGTGGGTCCACACCGTTACCGATGGGAATTCCGGCTCCTTGCCGGCGAATCCGCCCAAGACTTCCGAGCCATGACGGCCTTGCGTCCTCTCATCGCGCCGTGGCTCGGATCGACGGGCGACGAACATCTCCGAATCATCCGCGTCGCCGAGTACACCTTCCGCGCGCAGTTCGCCGACCACTGGCGGCGGGACAACACCTTCCTACTCGGCGACGCCGCCCACCTCACCCCGCCCTTCATCGGACAGGGCCTGTGCGCGGGACTGCGCGATGCGATGAACATCAGCTGGAAGCTGGCCGGGGTGCTCGACGGGAGTTTGTCCCCGGCGGTGCTCGATAGCTACCAGGAAGAGCGAAAACCCCACGCCCGCAACATGATATTGCTCGCACTCGGCATCGGCCACTCGATGACTGCCGGAGGCAGGGTCGGAAACGCACTTCGCGGCGCTGTGGCGCCCCGCGCCCACCTGGTTCCCGGCCTGTCGAGCAGGTTGCTCGATTCCACCTCCCCCGCACTGCACAGGTCCGCGCTGATCACGAAGAGTTCGGGCAGTAGGCAACTCGGCGGCCGACTGTGCCCCAATGCCCCGACGCTATCCGGAACCCGGCTCGATGCCGTTGTCGGGAAAGGCTTCTCTGTCATCACGGCCGTATCGCCGACCAGTGCTCAGCGCGATCTGATCGAGCGTCGGCACGCCGTGCTCCACTACGCCGAGCCTGGCACCGCGCTCGCCGAGTGGCTGCACCGGGGGCGCGCGAGGGCCGCGATCGTCAGGCCGGACTTCACCGTTCTACGGGCGGGCGGGGACCTCTCGCAGTTGTGCGACTCGCTGCCCGCATTCGGCCGGGGCTAGGCTGGTCCGGTGGCTCCCGCACCCTCCACAGCAGTCGTCCAGTTCTACTGGCGACCGGGGTGCCCCTTCTGCCTGACCCTGCGCGGACGGCTGCGCAAGCGTCGGATTCCCTTCGAACCGGTGAACATCTGGCAGGACCCCGCCGCCGCGGAGAGGGTCCGGCAGGCCACCGGCGGCGATGAGACCGTCCCGACCGTCTTCATCGGCCCGCACTCGTTGGTCAATCCGAGCGTGGACCAGGTGGAGGCACTGCTCAGAGAGGTGGCCCCGGAGTTGCCGGCGGGCCCCGGCGCGCCCCGGCGGCGCTGGTTCCGGCGTCGCTAGACGCTAGTGCACGCCCTCCATCAGGGCGCTGATCCGGGGAGCCAACACCCACACCACCACGCCGACCACCACCGCGACGGCGCCGATGATCCCGAAATAGGCGGCCTCATGGGCGGCGTCGTAGTAGCGGGCCAACACACCCGACATGGCGGTGCCCAGTCCGACCGAGAAGAAGTACAGCGCCATCATCTGAGCGCGGAATGCGTTGGGCGCCAATTGGGTCGTCACCGACAGGCCGATCGGCGACAGCAGCAACTCCGACACCGCGAAGACAGCCATGATCGCCACCACGACCAGCACCGGCACCGAGCGACCCGACGTACCGGCCATTGAGAGGAACAGCAGAAACGCCAGACCCATGCCGATGACACCGTAAGCGAACTTGCGCGGGGTGGTCGGGGCCCGGCGACCGAGTTTGGTCCACATCACCGCGAACACCGGCGAGAGCAGAATGATCCACACAGGTTCGATTGACCCGATCCAACTCGACGGTGCGGTCCAACCGAAGATCGTCCAGTTCATCCGCTCGTCGGAGTACACCGCGAGGACCGTGAAGATCTGCTGGAAAAGCGACCAGAACACGGCGTTCGCGATGAACAGTGGGATGAACGCCCGCACCCGGGTGCGTTCCATTGGAGTAACCCGATTACTGGTCAGCATGGCGGTGAAGTAGGCGACGGATGCCAGGACGATGAGTGCCGTGGTGACCTGAGACAGGTTGGCCAGTCTGACCACTCCGGTGGTGAACCCGAGTCCGATCACCGCCAGAACCGCTGCCGCCACCGCCACCGCACGCCAGAAAGCCGGCCGGGACAACGGGTGTGCAACCGTACGGCCATGGCTGCCGAGGTTGCGCCGGAAAACGACGTACTGGGTCAGCCCCAACGCCATCCCGATGGCGGCCGCCCCGAAGCCGTAGTGGAAGCCGAACCGGGTCTGCAGCAGCCCGGTGATCAGCGGCCCGGTGAACGCCCCCAAATTGATTCCCAGATAGAACAGCGTGAAACCGCCGTCGCGGCGCGCATCGCCGTTGTCGTACAGGGTGCCCAGCAGCGAAGAGGCATTGGCCTTCAGCGCGCCTGCGCCGAGCGCGATCAACACCAACCCGACTGCCACCCCGGTCATCCCGGGCAGGACCGCCAGCGAGATGTGGCCGCACATCACCACCACACCGCCGTACAGCACGGTGCGTTCCATTCCCAAGACCCGGTCGGCAATCCAGCCGCCCAGAACCGTCGAAAGGTAGACGAACCCGCCGTACGCGCCGACGATGCCGGTGGCCGTCGCCTTCGGCAGCCCGAGGCCGCCCTCGGTCACCGAGTAGTACAGGTAGTACCCGAGGATCGTGAGCATGCCGTAGAACGAGAAACGCTCCCACAGTTCCACGCCGAAGAGATTGACCAGCCCCACCGGATGGCCGAACCAGGTACGTTGGGCCGGCGGACGCTGGTCGAGTTCGGTCACGTCGCTCACCCTAGACTTCGGCGGATGAAAGTGGTCGCGATCCACATCGCTCCGGGCCGGCGTTTGCCGATGCGTTCGGTGGTCGAGGTCGCGGCGGAGGCGGGCACGGGTCTGGTCGGGGACCGCTATCACGGCAGCCGGCACCGCCATGTCACCGTGCAGTCGCAGGAGGCGTTGGACCGGGCAGCCGCCGAGCTCGGCCACGACTTCCCCTGCAGCGCAACCCGTCGCAACGTGACCGTCGACGCCGGCAGGATTCCGGACCGGCCGGGCGACAGGTTTCGGATCGGCGGGGTTGACGTAGAGGTGGTTCGGGTAGCCGCACCGTGCCGGCTGCTAGATGACGGGATCGGCCCGGGCGCGGCCGCCGCACTGCGCGGTCGGGCCGGATCGGTGTGCCGCATCCTGAGCTCCGGGACGATCCGGGTGGGCGATCCGGTGGAGGTCATCGACCCGTGACGTCGTTCCTGTTCGGTTTCGTCAGCTCAATCAGCCTGATCGCGGCGATCGGCGCACAGAACGCATTCGTCCTGCGCCAGGGAATCCGCAACGAACACGTGCTTCCCGTCGTAACACTCTGTGCCGCTTCGGATCTGTTGCTCATCCTGGCCGGTATCGCCGGGGTCGGCGCGCTGGTCACCGCACATCCGGGCCTGACGACCGTTGCACGCTACGGCGGAGCGGCATTCCTGATCGGCTACGCCGTGCTGGCAGCCCGGCGCGCGCTCCGCCCGGCCGCCCTCAACCCCGCCGACGCCGCGCCCGCCCGACTGGGGCCGGTTCTGCTCACTTGCCTTGCACTGACCTTCCTCAACCCACATGTCTACCTCGACACCGTGGTGCTGCTCGGAACCCTGGCCAATCAGCAGCGCGAGGGCCGCTGGCTGTTCGGGGCCGGTGCGGCGGTGGCGAGTGCCGTGTGGTTCTTCGGCCTCGGGTTCGGGGCGCGCCGGTTGGCCGGCGTGTTCGCCAGCCCACGCACCTGGCGGGTCCTGGACTGGCTGATCGCCGCCACCATGCTGGCACTCGGGATCTCGCTCGCTCTCAGCGCAGGATGATTGGATTGGCAACGTGACAATCGATGTGGAAACCCAGAAGCCGCCCAGTTTCGCGCAGGTAGGCAGCGTCTACTACCCCGTCCTTGTCGCTGTTTTCACCGCACTGGTGATCATCTCCAATGTCACCGCCACCAAGGGCGTGGCCTTCGGCCCGATCATCACCGACGGCGGGTTCATCGTCTTTCCGCTCACCTACGTCATCGGTGACGTGCTGGCCGAGGTCTACGGATTCCGGGCCGCCCGGCGTGCCATCGCACTCGGCTTCCTGATGAACGGACTTGCCGCCCTGGCCTTCTGGGTGACGGTCTACTTGCCGGCCGCCGACTTCTACCCGAACCAGGAACACCTCGCCAATGTGGTCGGCGCGTACACCCAACTGATCGTCGCCGGATTGGCCGGATTCATCGTCGGGCAGACCATCAACGCCTGGACCGTTGTGAAGATCAAGGAACGGACCCGGGAGAAGCATCTGTGGGCCCGACTGGTCGGCTCGACGTTCGCCGGTCAACTCGGCGACACTCTGGTGTTCTGCGCCATCGCCGCCGGCGCGATCGGTATTACCAGCATCGGTGACTTCCTCACCTACACCGCGCTCGGCTGGATCTACAAAACCGTCGTCGAAGTCATCCTGCTACCGATCACCTACCGGGTGATCGGCTACGTCAAACGCCACGAGCCCACCTACGCCGCCGTGTGATGGCCATCCGCGACTACAGCAACGGCGCGGCCATCCGCGACTACAGCAACGGCGCGGCCATCCGCGACTACGGAGACCGGGCGCTGATGGTCGAATGCGCCTCCACCGCCGAGGTTCTGGCCCTGACCGAAGTGCTCCGGTCGACCGACCTGCCCGGCGTCGTCGACGTCGTCCCGGGTGCCCGAACCGTTTTGGTGTGTCTGGCCGATGCGGTCCATCAGTCATCGGTTCGCGTGCAACTGGCACGCCTCCCCGTGTCGACCGGCCACACCGACGTCCGCACCGGCGCAGCTGACGTGGTGATCGACGTGGTTTACGACGGTGCCGATCTCGACGCCGTCGCCGACCGACTCGAGATGGATCCCGCCGCGGTGGTAGCGGCCCACACCGGCACACTGTGGCGAGTCGGATTCGGCGGTTTTGCGCCGGGGTTCGCCTACCTCGTTGACGGTGACCCAAGGCTGCACGTGCCGCGGCGCCCGGAGCCGCGGACGCGGGTGCCGGCCGGTTCAGTGGGTCTGGCCGGGGAGTTCAGCGGGGTCTACCCACGGGAATCTCCCGGCGGATGGCGGCTCATCGGCCGCACCGAGGCGGTGCTGTGGGACATCGACCGGCCCGAGCCGGCTCTTCTGACCCCGGGGATGTGGGTGCGGTTCCGCGCCGTGGAGAGTACGTAGGAGTTCCGTGGCCGCCCTGGAGGTGTTGCAGACCGGACCGCTGACCCTGGTGCAGGATCTCGGCCGGCCCGGCCTGGCCCGTCTCGGGGTTTCCAGGTCCGGGGCGGCCGACCGCAGATCACACACCCTGGCGAATCGGCTGACGGCCAACCCACAGCACGCCGCGACGTTGGAGATAACGCTCGGGGGTTTCCGGGCCCGCGTGCTCGACGGTGCGGTGGACGTTGCGGTCACCGGGGCCGACCCGATGCCTACCGTCGACGGAATCCCGTTCGGCATCAACAGTATTCAGCGGCTCGAAGCGGGTCAGGTGCTGGCGTTCGGCGTACCGAAGTACGGGCTGCGCAGTTATCTCGCCGTCCGCGGCGGTATCGACGCGACCCCGGTCCTCGGATCGCGCAGCTACGACACCTTGTCCCGGATCGGCCCGCGACCCGTACGTCGCGGAGACGTCATCGCGGTCGGCCGGCCAGACCGTGCATTTCCGGAGGTCGATCAGGCTCCGGTCGGCCCGGTCACAGGCGACCCGGTGGGCCTGCGGGTGGTGCCCGGCCCGCGGGAGGACTGGCTCGAGGACCCCGAGGCGTTCGTGCGCACCGATTGGGTGACGTCTGAGCGCAGCGACCGGGTCGGTGTCCGATTGATCGGGGTCCCGCTGCGACACCGCTGGCCGGACCGCCAACTGCCCAGCGAGGCCACCACCCGCGGCTCGGTGCAGGTCCCCCCCAACGGGCAGCCGGTGATCCTCGGACCCGACCACCCGGTCACCGGCGGCTACCCCGTCGTCGGCGTGGTCGTCGATGCCGATACCGACAAGGTGGCGCAATTACGGCCCGGCCAAGCGGTGCGGATGCACTGGGTTTACCGCGCGCCGAACCGGCCGGGCTGGTAAGGCTGTGGACGTGTCGCAAGTCCACACCGCTCGGCTGGTCCACACCAGCGACCTTGACGACGAGACCCTGCACAACGCACATCGGCTGCTCGTGGATGCCTACGCCGGGCATTTCACCGACGCGGATTGGGACCACACGCTGGGTGGGATGCACGCCGTCATCGGCCACCGCGGAGCGTTGATCGCCCACGCCGCCGTGGTGCAGCGCCGGTTGCTCCACCGCGGCGAGGCTCTGCGCTGCGGATACGTGGAAGGTGTTGCGGTGCGAGAGGATTGGCGTGGCCAAGGGCTGGCTAGCGCGGTACTGGACGCGGTCGAGCAGGTGATCCGGGGGGCTTATCGGATCGGCGCGTTGAGCGCCTCCGGTGCCGGCGCGCGGCTGTACCGGCCGCGCGGCTGGGTGGGTTGGCGGGGGCCGACGTCGGTGCTCTCACCGACCGGGACATTGCGCACCGCGGAGGACGACGGTTCGGTTTTCGTGCTGCCGGTTGACGTCGACGTCGACCCCGATTCCGAGTTGGTGTGCGACTGGCGCGACGGCGACGCCTGGTAGTTCGCTAACGGCGAACGCCCGCCGGGACTTCAGTGTGGGCCGCTCAAGTTTGTACCCAGTAGCAGGGCCGGATTCCCACGGCCTGGACACACTAGAGGAGGCAATCATGAGCAATGTCACCATGTGGTCGCGACCCAACTGGACCCTCGACCAACTGGTTCGCGACCTCTTCGGACCGGCGGCACACCTGGCCGGGGCCAATGAGGCGTTCCCGAGCGGCTTCAACCCGGCGGCCGAAGTCGTCAAGGACGGCGACGATGCGCTGGTTCGGCTCGAGATTCCCGGTGTCGACGTCGCCAAGGACGTCAACGTAGAACTCGAGGGCGGCCGGCTGGTGATCAGCGGTGAGCGCCGCGACGAACATGCCGAGAACAACGAGGGCCGCACACTGCGCGAGGTGCGCTACGGATCGTTCCAGCGGTCCTTCGCCGTCCCGGCCCACGTCAACGCAGATGCCGTGACGGCTTCCTACGAAGCGGGCGTGCTGACGGTCCGGGTCAAGGGCGCCTACGCCGGCTCGACTGCGCAGCGCATCGCGATCAGCACGTAATCCACGCCGGTGCGGGTCCCGACAGGGCTTCCGTCGGGGCCCGCGCCGGTGCTACGTCCGACGCAATTCACCCCGCGCCCACTCCACCGTCCGACGCAGGCCCTGGTCGAACGAGACAGCGGGTCGATAGTCCAAAAGCCTTGCCGCCTTGGTGATGTCAGCAACGGAATGCCTGATGTCACCCACCCTGGGCGGCCCGTGGACCGGCTCCGGCAAAGGACCTAGTATCTCGCCCAACACCGCCCAGGCCTCGTTGAGTGATATTCCGCGGCCGGTCGCCAGGTTGATCACCTCGCCGGCCACGCCCGCCGCCTCCAACGATCCCAGCACCCCGTCCACCACGTTGTCGATGAAAACGAAATCGCGCGTTTGGCCGCCATCTCCGTAGACGGTCGACGGCGCACCCGACAGCGCGGCTTTGATGAACAACGACAGAACCCCGGAATACGGCGAGGACGGACTCTGCCTCGGCCCGAAGACGTTGAAGTACCGGAACGCCACCGTCTCGAGTCCGTACAGCCGGTGGAACAACCGGCAGTACTGCTCTCCGGCGTATTTCTGCAGGGCGTAGGGAGACTGCGGATCGGCCGGCATGTCCTCGACCTTCGGCAAGACCGGATCGTCGCCGTACGCCGCGGAGGAAGCCGCGAAGATCACACGGCGGACGCCCGCATCCCTCGAAGCCAGCAGGACATTGAAGGTCGCGTTGAGGTTTGCATCGTGTGACACCCGCGGCTCGGAGACCGACAGTGGAACCGATGCGACGGCCGCCTGATGCAAGACGAACTCGCAATCCCGCACCGCGGCGGTGGCCGTTTCGGGATCGGTGAGGTCTCCCCGGATGAACTCGGCTTCGGGCGGGACGTTCGCAAGACTGCCCGTCGAGAGGTCGTCCACTATCCGGACGGCGTGACCGCGCGCCAATAGCGCCGCGGATAGGTGCGAACCGATGAAACCGGCGCCCCCTGTCACCAGACATGTAGCCACCCGGCGAATCCTAGGCGGCCGCCCGATGCGGCAACCTGAAGTGACGTCTCTCACAAATACTCGCCGACGTCGCTAGCATCGGTGGGGAAGATGCGACCGCACAGCCCGGGGAGGCCCCATGTCCAGAGCCGCTGAACTCGCCGAATTGCAGCAACTCATCGGCAACCTGCGCCGCTGTGTGGCGTCGATACAGCACCGCTACGGAGACACTCCGGCGATGCGCCGAGTGCTCATCGACACCGATCGAATCGTCGGTGACCTGGATCTTTTGGAGATCGACGCCAGCGAGTTGGAACTCGCCCCGCACTCCCCCACGGCCTCCGGGGAGAAGATCCAGGTGCCCGACACTCCCTACGACCGTGAGTTCTGGCGCGGCATCGACGATGAGGGCGTCGGCGGTCACAACCGACGCTGATCGGCTGTCGCGGAGCGACGCTGACCCAATTTCAGCCCTGAGCGTAGACGTGGGTAGTCTTCGGAGCAGTTGACTCGAAGGGGATCACTGCTGATGAGCGCACCCACAACAAACCGGCGTGCCACCGGTGTCTTCTCACCCGGCCGGGCTCAGATCGCGCAGAAGACCCTGCGCACCGACAACTGGCTCAAATCGCCGATTCTGACCAACCTGGGCTTCGCCGCATTCATCATCTACGCGACGGTACGGGCGTTCCAACGGGACCACTTCTACGTCGAGAAATACCACTACCTGACGCCGTTCTACTCGCCGTGCCTGAGCGTGAAGTGCGGTGCGGCCAGTGAATTCTGGCCCCAGATTCTGCCGGCTTCCGGCCCGCTGTCGCTGCTGCCCTACGCGATGCTGTCGCTGCCCTTCCTGCTGCTGTTCCGGCTGACCTGCTATTACTACCGCGGCGCCTATTACCGGTCGGTGTGGCAGTCGCCGACCGCCTGCGCGGTGGCCGAACCGCACGCCACCTACACCGGTGAGACCCGGTTCCCGCTGATCCTGCAGAACCTTCACCGCTACTTCTTCTACATCGCCGCGCTGATCTCGGTGATCAACACCTGGGATGCGATCCAGGCGATGCATTCGCCGTCGGGCTTCGGCTTCGGTCTGGGCAACGTGATCCTGTGGGTCAACGTCGTCCTGCTCTGGACCTACACCATCTCCTGCCACTCCTGCCGGCACGTCATGGGCGGCCGGCTGAAGCACTTCTCCAAGCATCCGGTGCGCTACCGGCTGTGGACTGAGATCAGCAAGCTCAACGTCCACCACAAGAAGTTCGCCTGGATCACTCTGGGCACCCTGATGTTCACCGACTTCTACATCATGCTGGTGGCCAGCGGTGCGATCTCCGACCTGAGATTCATTGGCTGACAAGACATCACCACCGACATCAACAAACCCAGTTCAAGCGAGGTCACACATGGTTGAGGTCGAACGCCATTCCTACGACGTTGTCGTCATCGGCGCCGGCGGTTCGGGTCTACGCGCCGTGATCGAGGCGCGCCAGCGGGGCCTGCGGGTCGCGGTGGTGACCAAGTCGCTGTTCGGCAAGGCACACACGGTGATGGCCGAGGGCGG
>CAZRFC010000134.1:0-9053 GCA_964598975.1 uncultured Mycobacterium sp.
AACTCGTCGGGCCGGTCGGCGGAGACGATGAATTCGACTGTGCCCGCGCCGAGGTAGTCCACGCTGCGGGCGGTATCGCAGGCCGCGGCGCCGATGCGGGCGCGGGTGTCAGCATCGAGCAGCGGTGACGGCGCCTCCTCGATGACCTTCTGGTGGCGGCGTTGCAAACTGCATTCCCGCTCGCCCAGGTGCAGCACGTTCCGGTGGCCGTCCGCGAGGACCTGGACTTCGATATGCCTGGGGCGCAGCACGAATCGCTCCAAGAACAGCGTGTCGTCACCGAACGCCGCAGCGGCCTCGCGGCGCGAGGACACCAGCGCACCCGGGAGATCGGCGGGGTGATCGACCCGCCGCATACCTTTGCCCCCGCCGCCGGCGGAGGGTTTAACCAGCACCGGGAAGCCGATCTCGTCAGCAGCGGCGATCAGGTCGGGGTCACCTAACCCGGGTTCGGCGATGCCTGGCACGACCGGGACGCCGAAGGCCGAAACCGCGGCCTTGGCCGCGATCTTGTCCCCCATCGTGGCGATCGCGCCGGCAGGTGGGCCGATGAACACCAGTCCGGCCTGCTGCAATGCAGAGGCGAAAGCCGCGTTCTCCGAGAGGAATCCGTAGCCCGGGTGCACCGCCTGTGCACCCGTGTTAAGCGCCGCAGCCACAACCGCGTCGATATTCAGGTAGCTCTGCCGCACCGGCGCCGGTCCGATACGGACGGCGAGATCGGCTTCGGCGACGTGACGCGCGCCTGCGTCGGCGTCGCTGTACACGGCGACCGAACGGATGCCCATCTTCTTGCACGTCCGGATTACCCGCACAGCGATCTCGCCACGGTTGGCGACCAGAATGGTGTCGAAGGTTGTCATCATCACATCCGGAAGACGCCGTAGGATACCGGTTCGATGGGCGCGTTGGCGGTGACCGAAAGCGCAAGCCCCAGAACTGTTCTGGTGTCGGCGGGGTCGATCACACCGTCGTCCCACAGCCGGGCGGTGGAGTAGTACGGGTTGCCCTGCTCCTCGTACTGGGCACGGATGGGGGCCTTGAAGGCCTCCTCGTCCTCGGGTGTCATCTCACCGCGGACAGTGGCCAGCACGGCGGCGGCCTGCTCGCCGCCCATCACCGAGATCCTGGCGTTGGGCCACATCCAGAGAAAACGCGGCGAGTAGGCCCGCCCGCACATCGAATAATTACCCGCGCCGTAGGATCCGCCGACCACGACGGTCAGCTTGGGGACCCGGGCACACGCCACTGCGGTGACCATCTTGGCGCCGTGCTTGGCGATGCCGCCGGCCTCGTAGTCGCGGCCGACCATGAAGCCGGTGATGTTCTGCAGGAAGACAAGCGGGACGGATCGCTTGTCGCACAGTTGGATGAAATGCGCTCCCTTGACAGCGGATTCACCGAACAGGACGCCGTTGTTGGCAACGATACCCACCGGATGGCCATGGATCCGCGCAAAACCAGTGACCAGAGTGGTGCCGTAGTTCGCCTTGAACTCGCTGAACTCGCCACCGTCGACGATCCGGGTGATCACTTCATGGACGTCATAGGGCACCCGGGCATCGACCGGCACGACGTCGTACAACTCCTGCTGGTCGGCGATCGGGTCGACCGGGGCCTTCACGTCCCACGGCGGCGGCGTTCGCGGCCCGAGCGTGGCGACGATGTCGCGGACGATCCGCAGGGCGTCGCGGTCGTCGCGGGCGAGATGGTCGACGACGCCGGAGGTTTTGGCATGCAGGTCACCGCCACCGAGTTCCTCTGCCGTCACCACCTCGCCGGTGGCCGCTTTCACCAGCGGGGGGCCGCCTAGAAAGATGGTGCCCTGGTTGCGGACGATGACGGTTTCGTCGCTCATCGCCGGTACGTAAGCCCCTCCGGCGGTGCAGGATCCGAGCACGGCGGCGATCTGGGGAATGCCTGCGGCGCTCATGTTCGCCTGGTTGAAGAAGATCCGGCCGAAGTGCTCCCGGTCGGGGAAGACCTCGTCCTGACGTGGGAGGAACGCGCCGCCCGAGTCGACGAGGTAGATACACGGCAGCCGGTTCTGCGCCGCGATCTCCTGAGCGCGAAGGTGTTTCTTCACCGACACCGGGTAGTAGGTACCGCCTTTAACGGTCGCATCGTTGGCGACGATCATGCATTCGCGACCCATGACCCGGCCGATGCCGGCGATGATGCCCGCGGCCGGGCAATCGTCGTCGTACATGCCGTCGGCCGCCAACGGAGCGATCTCCAGCAGTGGGCTCCCCGGGTCGAGCAGTCCGTCGACGCGGTCACGCGGGAGCAACTTGCCGCGAGCGACGTGACGCTCCCGGGCACGTTCCGGACCACCAAGCGCCGCGGCAGCCAGTTTGGCGCGCAGTTGTTCGACGAGTTGCAGGTGCGCCTCGCGGTATGCCATCAGAAGCAGCCTTCGGTTAATGACGACTAACTGATAGCATGTTAGTGGAGATTAACCGATGGCCACAATCACCCAGCGCAGCAGGCAGAAATCCGATCGGCGTTCGCAGTTATTGGCCGCCGCCGAGACACTCATCGCCGAACGGGGATTTCTTGCCGTCCGCCTCGAGGACATCGGCGCCGCGGCAGGCGTCAGCGGGCCGGCCATCTACCGGCACTTCGCCGGCAAAGAGGCTCTGCTGGTCGAACTCCTGGTGGGGATCAGCACCCGACTGTTCGCGGGTGGCCAGGAGGTCGTCGCGGGCGCAGCCGACCCCCGGACCGCACTCGACGGTCTGATCGACTTCCACCTTGACTTCGCCCTGGGTGAGCCTGACCTCATCCGTATCCAGGACCGGGACCTGGCCAACCTGCCCACTGCCGCCCAACGACAGGTCCGTCGGGCGCAGCGCCGCTACGTCGAGACCTGGGTCGGTGTACTGCGGGACGTTGATCCGGGCCTGGCCGAGGACCGTGCCAGGGTAATGGCGCACGCCGCCTTCGGCCTGCTCAACTCCACCCCGCACAGCGTACGGCCGGCAGCGTCCGAGGAATCACGGACGGTGCTGCGGGCCATGACACTCGCGGCGCTGTCGGTGAAGACACCATCGGTCAATACCAGTACCGCCGGCCGCCGACCGGACGGCCGACGGAGCCGAGAATCCACAGCACCGCACCGATCACCAGCAGGATGATGCCGATGGTCCAGAGGATCTGGACCTTGAGCACGAAGCCCAGGATGAGCAGTATCGCTCCGAGCACGATCATTGGTGTTTCTCCCTCAGTTGTTTTCTTCGCCCGTGGTCACTGGCTCGGTTGCGGGACATTGCATTCCGTCACCTTCGGGTTCACACCGGCGTAGTTCAACGGCCCAGCGACCACCGTCAAGGCGATTGATCCGGCGGTGGCGCAGTTCGCATCACCGCCGGAGAAGTAGCCCCGCTGCCAGGTGGCAAACACTCCGATGAGCAACCACACGAACACGATCAGTCCGATAAGTCCGCGCATCGTCCGCTCCTCTCGCCAGAACTACCGGTGCTGGGGGATTTACCCCGGCGAAAGTTGGTTAAACACCAAAGGGAGCACCGGAAGGTCGGCGACAGCCGGTAACCTGCATGGCGTGAGGTGGGCATGAGCGATCCACGGGAACCGGGCTGGCCCGACCCTGCCCAGGGGTCCGGCAGCTATCCGCCGAACACCGATCCCGCCTATTCCGGCTACTGGGGTCCGGCCCCTTACGGAACAGCCGGAAACTCTGGCTACGGCTATCCTCAGACGCAACCGACGCAGCAACTTCCGCCTTACTGGCAACCCGGTCAGCCCGGCGCCGGCTATCCCGGCGCGCCACCGCCGCCGCCGGAGCCGCCCAGGAAAACCTCAAAATGGCTGTGGGCCGGGGCCATCACTGCCCTGCTACTGGTGACCGGCCTGGTGCTGGCACTGGTGATCGTCAGCAATTCCACCAAGGACGCCACCATCGTGGCCCCGCCGAGCTCCCAAACTTCGCTGCCCTCCAGGACAGTGACGCCCCCGGGAACGACCACAATCCGCCCACCGACCCGCACACCGGTACCGGCGCCGCTTCCGGTGCCGACCGAGACCTTCGAGCCGACGGTGCCGGGCGCCCCGCCCACCGCGTCGCCGACGGGAACCGAAACCGTGGTTTACAGCGTCGGAGGCCAGGGCCGGGCGATCAACATCACCTACGTCGACACCGGGGGCATCATGCAGACCGAGTTCAACGTGGCGCTGCCGTGGAGCAAGGAAGTCACCCTGGCCGCCCCGGCCAGAACATCGGCCAGCGTCGCAGTGGTCAACATTGGACGTGACGTCACCTGCAGCGTCTCGGTGAACGGCGCGATGGTCCGTCAGCGCAGCGGTCGCGGGCTGACGATCTGCACCGGAGCCGCTTAGGCCTGCTGCGGGCGAACCGGCCCGTCGACGCGAACCAACAGCATTCCGACCAGGCCGAGTGCCAGGACGAGGCAGATCCCGGCGAGGCCTGCGCGGTCCGCGTCGAACAGGTCGACGAAGATGAAGAACAGCCAGGGTGCCAGCGGGGCGGCCGCCCGGCCGGTCATGGTGTAGAGCCCGAAGGCCACACCCTCCTTGCCTTCGCCGGTCATCCGCAGCAGCAGGGTGCGGGCCGCCGACTGGGTGGGTCCGACGAACAGACACAGCGCCAGTCCGCAGATCCAGAACGCCAGCGGCCCCGACAGCGACATCAGGGTCAGACCCACGATGATCAGAGCGCTCAGCGAGGTGACGATCACCGGTTTGGCCCCCAGGCGGTCATCGAGCCTGCCGCCGAGCACCGCCCCCAGCGCGGCGACCGTCGAGGCGATCACCCCGAAGATGAGCACGTCGGCCTGCGAGATGCCGTAGACGCTCACCCCGAGGACGGCCCCGAAGGCGAAGATCCCGGCCAGCCCATCCCGGAACACCGCACTGACCACCAGGTAGTAGACGAAGTTGCGGTCCCGATTCCACTCGCCGCGCAGGTCGGCCCAGAGTTTCCGATAGGCGCCGAGAACGCCGCCGGGAACGGCGTCGCGATCCCCCGGCGCACCCGCCAAGGTGTGGGCGGTGATGAGCAGGGGCAGGCTGAGGACCGCCAGCCAGCAGGCCGCCAGCAGCATCGCCAGGCGCACGTACCAGCCGTCCTCGACCGGCACCTGCAGCAGTCCGCGGGTGGGGCCGTCACCCGCGATGAAACCGACGTAGATGAGCAGCAGGAGCAGGACGCTGCCGGTGTAGCCGGCAGCCCAGCCCAGTCCGGAGATTCGACCCGCGGTCTGCGGGGTGGTCAACTGCCGCAACATCGCGTTGTAGGGGACGCTGGCGAGATCGCCGCAGGCCGCAGTCAGGGCAAGCAGGGCCAGTCCCGCAAAGAGGTACCGGGGGTCGGCGCGAATGAAGACCATCGAGGCGGTGAAGGTCACCGCCAACGCGGTGAGGACCGTCAGCGCCACCCGTCGGCGATGCGGGACTTGAACCAGCACACCGGTAAGCGGAGCGAGTAGGGCGACCGCGATACCAGAGATGGTCAGCGTCCGGCCCAACCAGCTGGCCGGGGAGGTGTCGCCGCCCAGTCCGACGCCGACCGTGCCGGTGAGATAGACCGAGAACACGAAAGTCGCCACGATGGCGTTCATCCCGGTGGAACCGCAGTCCCATAGCGCCCAGGCTGCGACTTTCCTCTTGGGCACCCCCGTCGGGACCGTCGTGGGGGGACCGCTCATGCGGGCCACCCTATCCAGCGGCCCTACGATTGGCCGCATGCCACTCCCCCTCCCCTCTCTCGACAGTCGGGCCGTCGTCACCGGTGCCTCCCAGGGCATCGGCGAGGCACTTGCCACCGAACTCGCCGCCCGCGGGCACCACCTGATCGTCACCGCCCGCCGTCGCGAGGTGCTCGACGGCTTGGCAGAGCGACTGCGGAAGAAGTACGGCGTGACCGTCGAGGTGCGCGCGGTGGACCTGGCCGACCCGGCCCAGCGTGGCGCACTGGCCGACGAACTGGCGACCCGGGACATCTCGATCCTGTGCGCCAACGCAGGTACCGCAACCTTCGGGCCGGTCGCCAAACTGGATCCCGAGGAGGAGAAGGCGCAGGTTCAGCTAAATGTGCTCGGCGTGCATGATCTAGTGCTGGCGGTGCTGCCCGGCATGCTGGCCAAGCGGTCGGGTGGGATCCTGATTTCCGGTTCGGCCGCAGGCAATTCACCGATTCCGAATAACGCCACGTACGCCGCAACAAAGGCCTTCGCCAACACCTTCAGCGAGTCACTGCGCGGGGAGTTGAAGGACTCGGGCGTGCACGTCACCCTGCTGGCTCCCGGTCCGGTGCGGGCCGAGATGCCGGAGGATCCGTCGCTCGTGGACAAACTTATCCCGGACTTCCTGTGGATTTCGGTCGAGCACACCGCGCAACTATCGCTGGATGCCTTGGAGCGCAACAAGATGCGGGTGGTGCCCGGCGTCACCTCCAAGGCGATGTCGGTCGCAAGTGGGTATGCGCCGCGGGCGATCGTGACCCCGATCGTGGGCGCGGTCTACAAGAAACTCGGCGGGGACTAGGTGGAGGCTTTGGCCTTTTCGCCGTAGAGATTCTTGGCGGTCGGCGACGTCGGCACCGACTGCGGATCCGGGTAGGTGCCCAGCACCCGATCGGCAAGCCCGGGAGTGGTGACGGCGTACCAGTAGTGCTCGTTCTTGAAGTGGTGCAGTCGGTGGTTCTTGTAAATGGTGCGGTAGAACCAGGTCTTGGGCTTGTAGTCGGTGTGCACCAGGTAATGGCTCCACTCGTAGACGACGCCGATTCCGAATACCGTCACCAGGAACGTCAGACCCAACCCAGTGCGCGGAATGATCACGAAAGCAGTCAGCAAGGCCGCGCCGAATGCGCCGGCCAGCGACTCCAACGGGATGAAGATGAGTTTGACGATCCTGGGGTCGGCGTGATGCTGGCGGTGCTTTCGGCCGAGCAGTGGATCGATCATCACGCCGGCAATGCGGCGCGGCCGCCAGTGCAGAACGAAAACGTGAATCATCCACTCCACGAAGGGAAATGCGGCCAGCACGACGAACGGGAGCACGGCGTCGCTCCACTGCCAGTCACCCACGGCGACGCGGCCGGCGACGGAGCCGACGAACGCGATCGCGAGCAGCCACGGAGATGGATGGCGCCAGAACTCGCGCGCGGCATCAGCCAGTGTCAGTCCCCGGCGCTTCCTGTCAGCCGGGGCCTGCTGAGATTCTGTCATCGGGACTCCTCTATCGCATCCAGCGCTGCCATGAGCGCTCCGGTGGCGGGTTCAAGCAGCTGACGGGCGGCCAATTCCGCCGCGACGGGATCGGCCGCCGCGATGGCGGCGGCCAGCGCGCGGTAAGACGGGCTGTTCCCCACCTCGGCGGCCATCATGGTGGCCAGTGCCGGCAGGGCCGGCTCATAGGCGGCCCGCAGGGTGTTGAACATCAACCGGAAGACGATCGAGTCGGCCCCGTCGACGATGTGATCCCAAAAGGCCAGCGCGTGGCGCTGTTGCTGCACCGGATCGGCGTCGGTCTCCAGGTCCCGGATGGTCCCTGCGAGACGCTCGATAAGTTCCGGCGAGCGACGGCGGGCGGCCAGTTCGGCGACCTTGGGGCCGTTGTGTAGTCGGGCCTCCAGGATGCTGCGCACCACCGAGAGATCGAGTTCGTTACCGCGCACCAGCAGGCGGGGCAGCAGATCCAGACCGGCGTGCCGGCGAAAGTCGCGGACCGTGGTGGCATCGCCCTGACGGACCTCGACCAGTCCGGCCGCCGCGACCCGCTTGAGCGCCTCCCGCACCGCGGGGCGGGAGACGCCGAGGACTTCGGCCAGGCGGCGTTCGCTCGGCAGCGACTCCCCCGGTTGCATCTCGCCGCTGAGCACCTCGGCGAGGATCTGTTCGAAGACGTCCTCGGGTACCGAGCGTCGGTTGACCGGCTGTAGTGCCATCTGGTCAGCATGACTAACCAGTGGACATAGGTCAAGTGGTCAGACCAATTATCGTCTCCGGCGACGCGACGCGGTCCCGAAGATGCTCCGCGTGATCTCCCGGCCGATAACGGTTCCGGCCGAACGCATGGCACTCTTGAAGGCCGGGTTGTCCATCATCTGCTCGAGCATGCCCGGTTCCTGCTTCTCCACCGGCGCCGGCATTGGCGGCAGATCGAGGCCCGTAGGCAGGATCGGAGGCAGGTCGACGGGTTCCCCGGGGGCCGGCTGGGCCGGCGGCGGAGCCAATTTCTCGGCCAGCATCTCGTAGGCCGAGGGGCCGTCGACCGTGGGGCCGTACTTGAGGAACAGCGGACTCGCCTGGGCTGCGGCCTTGATGTAGTCAGGACCGATGGTGTCCATCAGCGAGCGCGGCGAGCGCAACCGGGTCCACGCCACCGGCGTCGGCGCACCGCGTTCGGAGAGCACGGTGACGATGGCTTCGCCGATGCCCAGCGCGGTGAGATCCGTTGCCAGATCGTAGAACTCGGTCTTGGGATACGTCCGCACCGTCTTGGCCAGCGCCTGCTGATCGTCGGGCGTGAATGCGCGCAACGCGTGCTGGATCCGGGCACCCAACTGGGAGAGCACGGCGTTGGGGACGTCGGTCGGCAACTGGGTGCAGAAGAACACGCCAACACCCTTGGAGCGGATCAGTTTCACCGTCTGCTCGACCTGCTCCAGGAACGCCTTGGAGGCGTCCTTGAACAGCAGGTGCGCCTCGTCGAAGAAGAACACCAACTTGGGCTTGTCGACGTCACCAACCTCAGGCAGGTCATTGAACAGGTTGGCCAGCACCCACATCAGGAAGGTCGAGAACATCACCGGCCGGGCGGCCTGGTCCCCCAGTTCGAACAGGCTGATGATGCCGCGCCCCTGGTCGTCGATCCGGATCAGGTCCGTCGGTTCAAGTTCGGGTTCCCCGAAGAAGGTGTCGCCGCCCTCAGCCTCAAGGTTGATCAGCGCGCGCAGGATCACCCCGGCGGTCTGGCTGGACACCGCACCGATGGCCTTCAGTTGCGCCTTGCCCTCATCGGAGTTGGTCAGGAAGGTGATCAGCGACCGCAGGTCCTTCAGATCCAGCAGC
>CAZRFC010000134.1:9063-10409 GCA_964598975.1 uncultured Mycobacterium sp.
AACCCCTGCTGGTCGGCGTAGTGGAAGATCAGACCCAGACTGGACTCCTGAGTCTGGCTGAGCCCTAACACCTTCGACAACAGGATCGGGCCGAACGCGGAGATCGTGGAACGAACCGGGATGCCGAGCCCGCCGGTGCCCAGGGACAGGAACTCCACCGGAAAAGGAGTGCCGGTCCACTGGTCGCCGGTGTCCTTGCAGCGTTCGTTGATCTTGTCGTTCGCCTCCCCCGGCCGGGAGAGACCGGACAGGTCGCCTTTGAAGTCGGCCATCACCACGGGCACGCCGGCGGCGGATAGCTGCTCGGCGATCACCTGCAGGGTTTTGGTCTTACCGGTGCCGGTGGCGCCGGCCACCAGTCCGTGGCGGTTCATCATCGCCAGCGGGATGCGGATCTGGGCCGCCGGGTCCACCGTGCCGCCCACCAGTACCGAGCCCAGTTCGAGGGCCTGCCCGGAGGTCGTGTAACCAGCGGCGATCTGCTGAGCGGGAGTCGCTGTCGGGTCGGTCATCGCTGGCCCTCTCGTCTGTGCTCCGGTGGTTTTTCGGCCGCTAAGACACTACTTGGTCGGCTGGGCCTACTGTTGATCGCTGTGCGCGACGAATTGGTGTGGATCGACTGTGAGATGACCGGGCTTGACCTGCGCTCGGACCGGCTCATCGAGATCGCGGCGCTGGTCACCGACGCCGAACTGAATGTCCTCGGCGAGGGCATCGACGTGGTGATCCATGCCGACGACGAGGCGCTGGACAACATGGTCGAGGTGGTCGCCCGGATGCACAAGAGTTCCGGCCTGACCGAGGAGGTGCGCGCGTCGACCATCGACCTGGCCGCGGCCGAACAGCTGGTCATGGATTACATCCGCGGCCACGTCAAATCCGCCAAAACCGCCCCGCTGGCCGGGAACTCGATCGCCACCGACCGCGGTTTCATCGCGCGGGACATGCCGACCCTGGACAACTATCTGCACTACCGGATGATCGACGTCAGCTCAATCAAGGAGCTGTGCCGGCGCTGGTACCCGCGGATCTACTACGGCCAGCCGGCGAAGGGCCTGGCGCACCGGGCGCTGGCCGATATCCAGGAGTCGATCCGCGAGTTGCGCTACTACCGCCGGACCGCCTTTGTACCCACACCCGGGCCTTCGACCAGCGACATCGCCGAGGCGGTGGCCGAGATGGACGGGGCCGGCAGTGCTGAACCGGAAACCGATT
Source organism: uncultured Mycobacterium sp. (assembly GCA_964598975.1). GTDB lineage: Bacteria > Actinomycetota > Actinomycetes > Mycobacteriales > Mycobacteriaceae > Mycobacterium. The sequence goes on from CAZRFC010000134.1 coordinate 10,279, forward strand.
CGGCCGCGGAGACCGAAAGCGGCTAATATCGACAACGCTGCGCGAGCGGCAATGGTGGCTGTAGTTCAGTTGGTAGAGCACCAGGTTGTGATCCTGGCTGTCGCGGGTTCGAGTCCCGTCAGCCACCCCGA
>CAZRFC010000135.1:0-10364 GCA_964598975.1 uncultured Mycobacterium sp.
TTGCCCTGCGTGAAACTCACCCCGCAACTGCTGAAATTTGCCGAGTCCCACTCATCCCCAGCCACCCTTTTTATCTGCGCGTGCAGGGTGTAGTCCGTATTTGGATCGTCGCAAGCGCCGCTGCAGGGGGTGAGATTTTTCACAGTCATCGGGAGAATCTGCCCCTGCATTTTTCCGTAGGTCGAGCAATCGCCCACGGCTTCCACGGCGCACGGAGCAGGTGAAGCAACATCGTTGCCGGTGTATTCCACCAGCAAGAGTACGGGGCGATTAGCAGGCGCGCCGTCTAGCGCGGGATAACTGCTGGTGATCGTGCAGAGAAATGCATCCGGATCGGCGGGATCCCACGATGCAAAATTACCCGTGCTCTGGTCGCAGTTCTTGTGACCGTTCGTGGTGTATGATGATCCGGTGAAAAACGGCGTTGACCATCCAAGATACCGCACAGTCGTGGACCCGTCGTCCTCGGCCTTATAGGCAAACGTGCACTCAGAGAGGCATGAGGCGTGGTAAAAGCCGTTTGCTGACGGAAGCGTGCTGGAGCGTTGGCCGAACCCGCCCGATCCAGGCGACAGAGAAATACCAGTATCCTTCGCCGCCACCCACTTGATCGCGTCGATCTCCAATGCGGCGTCTGCCCCGGTTATCCACAGCAGGAACCCGTATCGAGGAGATCCAATTCCAACCTTGTACAAAAACGGCAGACCCGCAGTGCCGTTGTGATCGAGCGCCACACCACCAGTCACCGTTACCTGCGGCGGCGAAGACCCGCAGGACATCGCCGATACCGTCAGGCTGTGCTCGGTATTGGTGGTGCTTTTGTATACGCCTAACACATCTCCAACTACCAACCGTGTACAGTCCTGCGCGTTATTAAATTTCAGCGTAGCGTCGTCGCCGGTGGTGGTGTACACGGTGTAATCGCTCATCTCGGTTGCTGTGTATTGCCCGTTGAGAAATGGGCGCTCGAGGGTGAACCAGTCACCAGGATTTTTCGCCGTAGTACATGGAATGTCGTAACAGATGGTGAGGCTGCCACTGGTGGTAGATGGCCCAGTCAGAGTTTTCTCTGGTGGCTCACATACTGGCGTATCATCCAACAGATTGAGCGTCACACACACGTGGACAACCGCCGCCGCGCATCCGGCCCCGACGCAACGATACCCCGACAGTTCGAGATTCTGATAGCTCAAACTCGCGGATGGAAATGTCCCGGCCACCAAAGTATTAGCAGTGGACACCTGCAAAAGCAGTTTATCCGCCGTACTCGACGTCGCAAAATTGCTGTCCACCGATGCGAGCGCCGCCGTAAGCGTACTGCTGGTGGGCGTCCATCCTGTCCCGGTAGCGGATGAAAATGCCTGCCCGCCTGATGCCGTGGTGCGGCCTTGCGCCCATGCCGCCGTGTTCACGTATTGCACTCGCGCCCCGGTCCAGGGATCGATGATTACGCCATTGTGGTGCATTGGGTTGAGCGTCGGCCAAAAGTATGCCTTGTGCCCAGGCTTGTCAGGATCGCCTGGAGGCAGGTCTCCAACCGTCATCCCGAATGGGATTGTAGCGGTACGAAATGTTAGCGTCTCCTGCGTGCCGTTGCAATCGAGTCTGGCGTAGTGCTTCGTTGCGGTCTGGAGCGCGCGGGAACGCCGCACTCCGTTTGCGTCCTCATGTACCGCCCGCAGCCCAACCGGGAAATAGCGCTCTTGGCCGTCGCGCATTCCGGCGTATCGCGCGTCGGAGTTCGCGCCGCTGAAATAGGTTCCATTCACATCATGCACTACCGGCGAGTAATCCGACTCCTCGCTCACCTCCAGCGTGCAGTTGCCCGCATAGTTGGTGCGATAGGCGAGTACGGCGGTGGTGGAAGTAGGCTGGCCTATCACACGAAAATCAGCGGCAAAGAGTGTGGACGAAAGCAGCAACAAAAATATCAAACTCAATTCAAACCTCCCCACCAAGTGGCGAACACCAGCAGTAGAATACTCCAAATAATTAAGCCGACGGCAACATCGGTTTTCATTAATACTCTACCTTTGAGTAAAAACGAACCGCCCGGAGCGTAGCTGCGGCAGTAGTAGCGGTCCTGACCACAAAGAATGGCGCAAATCCGCTACTGGAAGACAATGTAGTGGTGCACGATCCGCCGAGCAGATCAGAAGCCCCAGCAATCGCTGCCTGTGGAGATGTCGTGCTCTTGAATAATTTGTAGGTCATTGTTGAAGTACCCGTCCCGGTCTGGCGAAACACGTACCATGTATCCGCTGCCGGAGCCTCGGAACCGGCGCATGCTTCCGTGGTGTAACTGCTAGTACGCAGTGACCAATTCGTATCCGTTCCAGACACGAAACGCAGGGTTGGAGCATCACGATTCGCAAATGGAACAATGACTTCGGTGCTGAGCCCAAATTGAAAACTGTGCGACGCAACAGATGCTCCGGTCTTAAACCACCACTCTATAGTATGTGCCTGATTAGGCATGACTGCTGAGTATAGATAGTTGAGATATATATTGTTGTCGTTTCCAGACGTAGCTCCGGTAGTCAACAATAATGTGCCAGGAGTATACCTTCCGCCGCCACCCGCCGCGTACGTACCAGAACCATTCGTCGTGAAAGACCAGCCGTGCGTACCCATTGTCCCATTGGCCACATTTAGACTTGGCCATGTTTCGACCAAGCACCATTGCGTTGCTGAAAATGGATCGCACGTGGAGCTACCGCCGCTGCCAATTTGTTTCGTAGTGCCGTTTTCCCTGAAATTGAACTGATTCGAGGCGTACCATATATCCCCGTCTACGGGTGAACTCGGCGCGGTCTGCGAGGCGATATTCTGCGCCGCACCAGACGCACCGTTGCCCGTAAAGGTTTGCTTGTCGGTGAACGAATTCGCCACGTCCCGCCGTGCCACAATCGAACTGATCGCGTGGGTGATCTGCCCCGCCGCCAGGGTGGAGTTGATGCCTGTTCCGTCCACGTGCCGAACCCCATTGCTTAGCAGCGGACGCTTGTCCATTGCGCCAGTAATGGCGTCGTAAGTCGTCCCGGAAGCTGTCACGGCGTAAAGCGGAATCGTAGTACCCGTGGGAAATCCGGTGATCGACGTAGGCACTTGACACCCTCCCACGCCTCCACATGTTATGGTGCGGCTGGTGGATCCGCAGGTCATGGCACCGTCGGACGCTACATAAACGTACACCGTATCGGTGCTGGTTCCAGCCGTGATCTGGCACGTCAACCCTGCCGTCTGCGAGAACACCTGCTCGCCAATAGCATAGTTGCACGGCGCGGATGTGGTGCAGTTGCTCCCGACCGTGATGGTGTCGGTAGTGCCGCCGCTGATGTCAGGAGTGGCGACGCTACCACCGCCTCCGGTAATCGTACAATCTGTGCGGCTGCTACCCGCGTTATCCACGCACGACACGCCAGAGCCGATCATATTAACCGTGGTCCGTGCCGTCAGCCCGCTACCCTCATCTTGGATAGTGCTGTAGCCGCTCCCGGTAGGCCCGGTCGGACCGGTAGGACCGGTAGCACCATCCGCTCCCGATGGCCCGGTCGGCCCGGTTGCGCCAGTCGCACCAGCATCACCTGTGGGGCCAGTTGGACCCGTGGGGCCGGTTGGGCCGGTAGCACCGGCAGCGGCAGAGCCTCCAGGATCAACTTCGAACACTCCCGCGCCGCCATTCAGCGAAGAGTTGTAGCAGAAACGATACGTTTGGTTTGCGATCAGCGCCGCCGTCGTGATCGCCGCAGCCGGAGTCGTTCCGCCCCGCTCGTAGATCGCCTTCGCGCCGAGCCCGTTGACGTTCATCGTAGGTGTCGCGCCGCTGGTCTCGTCGATCTTGGCAGAGAAGCATGCCCCATCCGCATAGGATGCCCATGGCGGCGCAAGCGTGGCCGTGTATGCCGTCGAAGTGCCGGCGGTGGTCACATACCCTGACTGATCCCGCAGTCGCGCTTCGACGGCCTTCAGTTCCGCGGCGACCTGGTTGTGATGCCAACTGGTGATAATGCCGCGAACTGTCGCACCTGTCGTATGGCTGGCTGCTGTCGTGCCGTTGAATCCGCGGCTCACGGTCAGCGTGTTCGACGATATGCCGGTGATCTTCATCTCCTCGTTGTCGACACGGATCACCGCATACTGGAGGAACTGTGTGCCGTCGGCGACGTCCAGACTGGTAACTGCTGAATTGATCGTGCCGCTCAGCGTGGACTCGCTGAGCCGCTTCGCCGCCAGGAGATCGGAGTCGGTGGCCACCGTCGTCGGGAAGGCAGCAGTATTGGGATTCTGTGCCGGGAGACTCGCCACCAGCAGCAGAAACAGAACGAGTATGCAGTTTTTCATGTGAGTGCGATCTCCCCGGATTTGAGTGTGGTGCCGTCGGAATAGCGGACGCGGAACATGAGTTTGTGGGAAACTTCATCGATCCAGACAACGCAACCTCGCGTCGGGATGTTGCCATCCGTCGGCGCCGATGACGCGATGATCAGCGCATATCCAGCGCTGTCAACGTTTCCGCCCCACGTCTGGAATGCGGCGACAAGCCCGTTCCATAATGTCGATGTGATTTCGGTTCCGTCTGTCTGAGTGGATGGCCATGCCATGGCCCTATTGTATCGCGAGGTTTACTTGGCAGGAGTATCGGGCAGATCAGCAGTCAACGTCGATCCATCGGCAGACAGCGTGTAGGATGCGTCGGGCAATTCGGTCTCGCGCCGGATCAGCGCGATGATTTCCTCCATGGAGGCGCGGCGGCGCAGCCCGCGTTCCTGCGCTTCGGCTACCATCCCGCGAAGCCGCAGTTCCTCGGCGCGCGCCGCCTCTATTTCTTTGATGCATGCGGCCAGATGCGACCGCCATGGCTCGTGTATTTCATGCGTGATGGTCATAGCAGGTGGAGTTATGATCCGTAGGGGCAGTCCGCAACCCATACGATTTCAGAAACGCGAATTTCTATTCCTCGTTCAAAAAAAGGAGGGTCGCAAACCGATGAACTCCATGTATCTGGCACTTCGCAATGTACACGGTCCAGTGTAAGCGAAACCCATGATCCATCACGAATCGGAGTCGCATCTGTAAAATACAACACGACTCCAGTTTTCAACATCAAGGCATATTCGAATGAATCGAAGGTGGCCTTAATGAGTGCATCTGGCCATCCAGCACGCCCTAGAACTTCGTGGCATTGCTCGAATGAGTCTTCCATCATTCCACCCTCGCCGACGCCGTCTTCCCAACGATTCCGACGAAGATCTCAGTGATACGAACACCTGGCAATCTCGACGTGGCCACCCGTCCGGTCTCGAACCCGGCGCTCGACGAAAACGCCGTACGCTTTACCGTCTTCGTGATCTGCTTCACGACACCATCGTCTTCGTACGAAACGGTGACGACGTAGCCAGACACGGACGTATCGCCACCCATGATAGTCACGATCACACTCTGCGCTTCACGCGGTGCGCATTCGGCGAACCCGAACAGCAATTCCTGATTGGACGGCTCGCACGGCGGCGATGCGGGCTGGATAACATAGCGTAATCCGTTGCTGAGGATTCCGGTGGACGGAGCCTGCGCAAATGCAAGCGCCGCGAAAACGAACATGCTGAAAATCTGTCTCATGTTTACTCTCCCTACTATCATAGTGGCGTCACGTTCGGAAACGTTTCACCGCGCAGCCAAATAATAACATGCAATCGTGCGCATGTCTATCATGGCGTGCTGATATCGGAGCACTGCGTTATCTCTGGATAGTAATCCACCGCGTCCGTGAGTATCTCACGCACCCACTGGAGGATTTGTTCCTCGCTGACGTTCGCCTCCAGCGCATCGCGTGCTGCTTGCTGGATGGACTCGCGATATAGGTTGCCGTGCATGCCTGCCTCCCGTTTACGTGGTCAGTAATCCATGGTGGTCACGCAGATCCGTGATCAGCGCTGCCAATGTTTGCGCAGTAACCGCGAGCGTCGCCCCGGCGTCGAACGTACCGCGCGTCAGGGTGCCTGTCGGCGTGTTCCATCCGGTCTTCGACTCTCGCAAGCACTGCGTGCTTCCCATTACGATACGAGGATAAGACGCCCCGGACGATGGCCCGGTAATAATCACCAACCCGCGAAATGCAGAGAACCCGCCACCGGTACCGCTCGTGACAGATACTCCGCCTTCGGTGAGCGTCAGTGTGTTGTCCGTGGAGGAATTCGTAATCGTGAACGAATCCGTCGCGCTCGATAGCGACACGCTGATATTCCCGCTGGTGTTCGCGACAAATTTAGCCGATGCCGCACCGCTTCCGCCGACATACAGATTCTGGAACCAGCCGCCGAAATATCCGCTGTCGCCACCGATCCATCCGACTGTGGTTCCGCCCGAATCCTGCACGATCACCTTACCCATGAAGCCAGCCGATGGCCTTACGATCATCTCGCCAGCGTTGATCGACGATGCATTCAGGTTCGTTACGGTCACCACGCTCGCATCCAGCGTTCCGGTGGTCATCTTCGACGCCGACAACCCACTGGCGATTTTGATGTTCGTGACCGCCAAGTCTGCGATATCGGCAGTAACGATGGCGGCAGCCTGAAACACGGCATCGGCCGCACTGATTGCACCTGCCGCGATGGTTCCCGCCGTCACGGCGTCGGCTGCGATCTTGCCAGCCGTGATGGCATTTGCGGCGATCACCGACGAGGTTACCGACAGTGCTTGCAGTTTCGGAGTCGAGATCGAATTATCAGCGATCTGCGTTTCCGTGACCGTCCCGGTCAAGTCCGTCGTCGGCACAGTCGCCACCCAAGTATTTCCAGAGCGGCGTTTTAGTTTTGGAGGCGTTAATGAAATATCTAGAATGACTGCATTTGCCGGATATGCAGTATCCGGTAATGCCGGCTCCCCATTTACTTGCTGGATCAACCCCAGCGACGCAGCCAGCGACGCCAGCGTTACCGAACCGTCGGGCGGCACGGCTACAGGCACCGTACTCGATTCCTCGGCCATCTCGGCCAGACGCTTCACCGCGCGGAAAAAATCTGGCCGCCAGTCGCCGAACTCGACCGAGTAGACCACTACAGATGGAGCCTGCCATTTCATCGTCACCCGGCGAATCAGAAATTCGCCGGCGAAATTCAACGTCGCTCCCCACGTGATGGGAATCACCTGTCCGACTTCGAGACCTTCGCGCCGGATGGAAAACTCTCCACTGATCTGCGGTCGGCCGTTCTCCTGGACGAACACCTGCCCGCGTGCCGTCGCCTCCTCCACCGTGTCGCAACTGCGATCAACGATGGTGCGGCTGCGGATTCCATAGACCGCTTGGCTGTGCGCATCGTTCACGACCGCCGATATATTCGCGCCCGCGCTCACAGCGCCGACCACGCGCACTCGGTTACAAGGAACTTGCCACTCTCGCCGCACCTGGAGGCTTTCGCGCTCGCACGCGAACGTAGTTACGCCGTCCGGCTCGTCAGAGATCCCCCACGGCGCAGGATTCGCAGTCGGCAGAAACCAATGCAGCGCGTTGTCCACGTCTACGTAGAACGATGCGCCGGTGCGATCCGCCAGGCGGCGAAGTCCGCTCATCAGCGACTCGCCTTCCTCAAATTTGAACGACTTGATATAGGCCGTGGTATCGACGTTCGTCACGTCCAACGTCGGGTAAAACTCACCGCACACGTCCGCGATGATCGCCGCGTCCGTAGTCTCGGAATACGTGCGCTCATCATCGACGTCGGTCTGGTCGAGCAATGCTGTCTGGTCCCGGCATTCGATGCGCAGCAGATAGCGCGCACTGATGGTGGTCGTATCCGGCGTATCCTCGACCTCTTCGCCGAACAGCAGATCACCCCACAGCGCGCCGAATAGTCCAGGATTGGTGCGCCGCACGTACCACGCGGGCTGCGGCTCCAGCAACACCACCTCGCCGCGAAAGATGCAATCACCGACGGCTTCCGCTTCACCGAACAGCGGATCACCGAACAGCGGCCCCCCGAACTCGGCTGACTCGGCATCTGTCGCTGTTCGGAAAATCTCAACGCTCATGCCCTCGGCGACGGTGTTGTCGCCGAGCACCATTCCGCCAAGGGTTGCGCGCCCGAGGAGTGGCGTCTGCTGCGGGTCGATCAGCAGCGTCATTCGGCATGTGCCGAGCCGGTCAGCGTAGTCTCTCTCCAGTTCGAAATCCTGGATCAGCGTTTTCGCCTTGCGCTCGATTCCGCCGATAAGGATGCTGGCGATTCTCAAGCAATCACCCCCTGCGACCGCATACTGGCGGCGACAAGGAATCCGAAGTTCTGCGGACTACTCGTGTTCGGCGGAGCCTGTACGTTCACGATGGTCTGCGACGGCTTCGCGTTGATGCTGGACTGGTTCAAAGATTTGATCTGCGTCAATTCGTTGCGGATGTTGCCGAGTTCCGTCAGCATCGCCGGTGCCATGTTGGCCTGGTTGATCGCAAACTGTACGTTGCGCACATCGCCTCCAAGCATCGACAGAGCCGAAGTGATCGAAGACCGGCTAGTGAGATCGCTGCTCACAATATCGCGCAGTGACGATTGCAGCGTCGATGTGGATGTCTCGACCGCGGTTTTGAATCCGGTCGCTACCGGCGCAAGCTTCTCGCCAAAGCCAGCGATCAGCCCGCCGATCTTTTCGGCGAGCATCTCGTGCAGCAATTCGATTGTGCCCTTTGTGTTCTCGATGCTTGTCCGCACCTCCCAAATGTCGTCGGGCAGATCGGTTTCGAATGCCGTCGCGAAACGCGGCATATAGTTGTCGAGATGCGAAAGCAGGTCAAACCATCCCGACGCCACGACTGCATAGTTGAACTCCTCCATGCCATCGAGCTTCGGTAGATGCGCATTGGCACGGCCAAGGATGTAACTCAGGTGGATCTGGCTGTAGCGTACTTCCTTCTCGATCAGATCGAGAGTTTTGTTCATCCCGGCCATTTGGAAATTGCCGATCACGCTAGAGATTGCAGTCACGGCAGAGCTGATTGCTGTTATCGCTCCTGCTAGCCCTCCGCCTGCCGCACCAGCCGCGCCTCCTGCCCCACCGGGGGAACTTGGCGTTCCGCCAGAAGGTGAGCCTGGAGTAGCCCCGCCTCCACCGATCCCCCATCCGGCAAGCTGGTTAAGCCCTTCCTGTCCAATCCCGACGATTGAGTCTTTGGTTTTCTTGAACAGGTTTCCAAGATGGTCGAACATCCCGGTAATGGCCTTCCATACACCGCCGTCCTGCGTGAAAATTCCGGTGACTACGTCTTTTAGGTTCGGCAGCAGATCCTTCGTGATGGATTTCAATTGATCCATCAGCATACCTTCAAGCGACTCGATACCGAATCGCGTAATGGCCTTGCCGATGTCGTCCAAGATGCCGAGAGCATTTTTCTTCATGCCCTCCCATCCCCCCTCGCCGGATACGATATTGAAAAATCTGTCAGTGAGGCTCTTGGATAAGTCAGTGAAGATCGTGCTGATCTGATTTTTCAGCGAGTCCCAAATCGTAACCGCGTTGGTTTTGTGCGTGTTGAGTTGCTGTTCGAGTTGCTTCAGCCGATTGGCATCGTCAGTGGTGATCGCCTCGCCTGTCGCCTTGTGTAGAGCCAACTTGGCCTCCAGCGCTATTCGCTCGGCCTGCAGGATTGCGTCAGCCGTGGCCGATCCTGCGGTCTTGATGCGCTGGTAATCGCTCTCGGCCTGCGTGGCGCGTGCTTCGAGTTCAGACCGGCTGGAGCCCGTCACCCGCTTGAATGCGTTCTCCTGTTCCTGCCATTCCGTATTGGCCTGATTCAACTGCTCCAGGCTCGCTGCGGTCAACGTGGACAGCGTGCTCGCGTGTTGCTGCGCATAGTTGCGCAAGTTCGTCTGATGCGCCAACACAGCGGCGTCGGCTTTCGCCATGGCGGTTTCGAGATCGAGCTTCTCGGCAGCCGCTTGCAATCCTTCGACCTCACGTTTCGCGATCTCGATCTGGAGATACATGCCGCGAATCGCCGGCGGAAGATCAGATCCGAATTGCTGCGTGAGTTTCGTCTGTAAGTCCGCAAGCCGCGTATGCGCCGTGGTGAGATCGCTCACCGATCCCTTGCTGCGGTCGAGATGCGTGAGGATGCCTTGCAGCGCGTTCGATGTGTTTCTGACCGCCGTCTCTGTTTTCTTGTGCTCGGCCTCCAGTTTTTTGGTTTCATCCGCTGATGTCGTAGTGGCGCGCGTCTTTGCTTTCAATGACCGCTCTACCTCGTCCAGGCCGCCACTATATTTGTGCGCCGAATCGGTTGCTGCTGTCGTTGCGGTCTTCGACTTATTTGTCTCGTCGTTGAGTTTGCGTGTTTCGCTGGTGGCATCCGAGACGGACTTTTTGACCTTTTCAAA
>CAZRFC010000136.1:0-10329 GCA_964598975.1 uncultured Mycobacterium sp.
TTCGGGCTGATGCGGTTGCCCGGCCGCGGCACAGGGCCGGCGGGTCGCCCGCCTCCATCCGGTGGTCTCGTCGTTCTCTCCGGTCCAGTGGATGGAGCTCGGCGCGGTGAGCGGAGAGGGCCTGCGCTTCAACTCGATTGGCGGGCCAACGTGAACGGTATCGGCTGTCCAGCAAACCGGCATCATCGAAAAAAACAGGCGTTTCCCCAGCTGGCAAACTTCAGAGGGGCCCTAAACCCCCAGCATCTCCCCTGGTGGGAGGTCGACTTGATAGCCCCGTGGCCACCCTGTGATCCAGGTGTGATGTGAGCTAAATCACGATTATCCGCCCGCAAACGGGGGGAGTACATCCAGGATTTGGCGAGGGCGCAGCACAGTCGTTCGGTCGCGAACCGCAACCCCGTCGCAGAGGAACGAGCACTTCTGTAACACCAATGTCATTTTGTCACTCTGGCCACATAGTTCACAGATAGCGTCCGCGAGGGTGGCACCGGATTTAAGGTGCAGCACGCCGCTGTCGACGCCGGCCGCATCTCGGGCCGCAGCAAAGTATCGGACGGTCACGGTCATCGAGGGGGTGACGTCGGTCATAGTCGGACCTCGGATGGGGTCATTTCAGCCCCCGATGGCGCTCATCGGGCGGCGTGGCTGAACGAATCCGGGGTCGTTGATGCCGTGCCCGGCGGCCTTGGTCCACATCGCGGTGCGCCAGGCCAGTTCGATCTCGGAATCCTCGGCACCGGCCCGCAGCAGCCCCCGCAGGTCGGTCTCCTCGGTTGCGAACAGGCAGCTGCGGACCTGGCCGTCGGCGGTCAACCGGGTGCGGTCACAGGCGGCGCAGAAAGCCTCCGAGACGGAGGCGATGATGCCGACGGTCGCGGGGCCGTCGTCCACCAGCCACAGCCGGGCCGGGGCAGATGCGCGTGGGGCGGGGTCGGGGCGCAGGTCGAAGGACTGCCGCAGCGCCGCAAGGATCGCTTCGGCACTGACCGCCGATTCCCGACTCCACTGGTGCTCGGCGTCCAGCGGCATCTGCTCGATGATGCGCAACTGGTAGCCGTACCGCAGGCAGAACTCGAGCAGTTCGACGGCGTCGGCCACCCGGTCGAGCACCGCGTTCACCTTCACCGGGCCCAGCCCGGCGGCGGCGGCCGCGGCCAGGCCGTCGAGCACGGCGTCCAGCCGTCGACGGCGGGTGATCGCGGCGAAGTGATCCGGGTCCACGGTGTCCAGCGACACGTTGACCCGGTTCAGCCCCGCTGCAGCCAATCCGGCGGCTCGCTGCGCCAAGCCGACACCGTTTGTGGTCAGCGCGATCTCCGGGCGGGGCCGCAGGGTGGCCGCCGCTGCCACCACCTCCTCGAGGCGTCGGTACAACAGCGGCTCTCCGCCGGTGAACCGGATGCTCGTCACTCCGAGCCGGGTGACCGCCAACCGCAGCAGCCGGGTCAGTTCAGGGAATTCCAGCAAGTCATCCGCGGGCAGCCAATCCAGGCCCTCGGCGGGCATGCAGTACGTGCAACGAAGATTGCAGCGGTCAGTCAGCGAGACGCGCAGGTCGGTGGCGATGCGTCCGAATGTGTCGACCAGTGGACCCTGCCGCGGCATCCCCTCGGCTGGGCGGGGGGCCTGGCGGACGGCGGGTAGCCCCAACGTCGTGAGTGTCATGGGCGGCCCCGGCCCGCGGCAGCGGTCCACTCCCGGGCCTGATCGACCGGAACGATCTCCTTGCCCAGCGGCATCAGCGACACCGGGATCAGTTTGAGGTTGGCCAGCGCCAACGGGATGCCGATGATGGTGACGGCCATTGCGACCGCGCTGACGATGTGACCAATGGCCAGCCATACGCCGCACAGCACGACCCAGATGACGTTGCCCACCAGGGCGCCGGGCCGGGATCCGGGCTTGTCGACGATGGTGCGCCCGAACGGCCACAGCGCGAACAGGGCGATGCGGGCCGCGGCGAACCCGAACGGGATCGTAACGATGAGAAGGAAGCAGACCAGCGCTGCCACCAGGTAGCCGAGCGCCAGCCACAGCCCACCGAAGAGCAACCAGATGATATTCAGGACCAGGCGCATGTTTTCCTCCAGCGGTCGGGTCCTCCAGCGGTCAGGCCAGCCTATCGAACCAAACTGGGGAACTTGGCCGGGCGGCGGTTGAGTAGGATCGCTTGCGCGCGCTTTCGCGTGCCCACGGGTGACGTCAGACAAGCAGGTGAGATCCAGTGCCGACCGGCAAGGTGAAGTGGTACGACGCCGAAAAGGGTTTCGGCTTCCTCTCCCAGGAGGGCGGCGAGGACGTCTACGTCCGTGCCTCGGCCCTGCCTGCCGGCGTCGAGGGGCTCAAGGCCGGCCAGAAGGTGGAGTTCGGCATGGCCGCCGGACGGCGCGGCCCGCAGGCCCTCAGCGTCACGCTGATCGACCCTCCGCCGACCTTGGCTCAGCGCCCGCGTCGGGAGAGTGCGCCCGCCGCCGAGCACAAGCACTCTCCGGATGAATTGCACGGCATGGTCGAGGACATGATCACGCTGCTGGAGGGCGCGGTCCAGCCTGAGTTGCGCCGTGGGCGCTATCCCGACAAGAAGGTCGCGCGCCGGGTTTCGGAAGTGGTGCGCGCGGTCGCTCGGGAGCTGGACGCCTGACTCCGGCCGCGCGAGTGTGCGCGTAGCGCACGCCCGCGACGCTTGAATTCAAGCGGGTTGTCGCGTACCGACACGCACTCTCGTGGAGGGTGGGGACCGCGAGGGCTGGGAGCGCGGGGAGTGGGGAACACTGAAGCCATGGGTTCGTATGTGGCGACCGGCGGGGAGTTCGACCGGGACACCGACTACATCACCACCCGCATCACCGCCGACGGCCGCGACGGCTACCCGGTGGAACCGGGCCGCTACCGACTGATCGTCGCGCGGGCCTGCCCGTGGGCCAACCGGGCCATCATCGTGCGGCGGCTACTCGGTCTGGAGGATGTCCTGTCCATCGGGTTCTGCGGACCTACCCACGACGAGCGCAGTTGGACCTTCGACCTCGACCCGGGGGGAGTGGATCCGGTCCTGCGGATTCCCCGCCTGCGCGATGCGTACCTCGCGCGGATCCCCGACTACCCCAAGGGGATCACCGTCCCGGCCCTCGTCGAGGTGGCCACCGGTCAGGTCGTCACCAACGACTTCGCCCGGATGACAGTGGATTTCAGCACCGAGTGGGCCGCCCACCACCGGCCGGGAGCCCTGCAGTTGTACCCCGAACCGCTGCGCGCCGAGATCGACTACGTGGCCGCCCGCATCTACACCGAGGTCAACAACGGGGTGTACCGGTGCGGCTTCGCCGGATCCCAGCGCGCCTACGAACGCGCATATGACCGTCTTTTCACGGCCCTGGACTGGCTGACCGAGCGGTTATCACAGCGTCGCTATCTGGTCGGTGACCACACCACCGAAGCCGATGTGCGGTTGTTCACGACGCTGGTGCGCTTCGACGCCGTCTACCACGGGCACTTCAAGTGCAACCGCTCCAAGCTCAGCGAGATGCCGGTCCTCTACGCCTACGCCCGCGATCTGTTCCAGACCCCCGGGTTCGGCGATACCGTGGACTTCTTGCAGATCAAACAGCACTACTACATGGTGCACACCGACATCAATCCCACCCGCATCGTCCCGGCCGGCCCGGACCTGTCCGGCTGGCTGACCCCGCACGGCCGGGAAGCGTTGGGCGGCAAGCCCTTCGGTGAGGGCACCCCACCCGGGCCGGTCCGCGTCGGCGAGCAGGTCCCGGCCGGGCACGGGGCGGCCTAGTCCCAGGCCAACCGCACCGACCACTCGGCGTGCGGGAGGTCGAACAGCTCCCCGTCCTGGTCCTGCACCAGGGTCATCAACTGGACAACGAGGCCGACCAATTTGCCGCGCTGCGGATCGACGGTGGGCACGGTGACCGCCAGCTGCGTGCCCGGCCGGTAGGCGGTGGTGGTTGTGTCGCGCTCGTCCTGATACACCCTCAACAGCCGCCACGGTGCGCTGCTTATCGCTGCCGGAACCGACAGCTGGACCGGGTATCGGTCGTTGACCGAGAGTTCACCCTGGCCACCGTCTTTGACGCAGTCGTTGAGATCCATCACGTTGCAGTACAGGAACGGGTCCACGCGGACGGTCGTCCCGCGCGAGTATGCGCTGATCTGCGGCAGTGTCGATCCGTGGCCGCGGGTCAACAGCCAGGCGCCGACCCCGGCGCCCGCGGCGGTCAGAACCACAAGTGCGGCGAGGATCCAGGCGAGATGTCGTTTCAACGGAGTGCCACCGCCGGCCTGCCCTCGGGTTCGGCCACCACCGGCCGGTTACCGCCGAAGCCGGGGATCAGCGAACCGCCGCGGTAGCTCACCACCGTCTGCGCCAGCCCCGGTACGAGTAGCGCGGCGATCGCGGTGAAGCCCACCCATAGATCGGTGTACACCAGAACTCCCATCGCGCCGCCCAGCACCCATGCAAGCTGTAGCACCGATTCGGAGCGGCCGAAGGCCGACGCGCGCGACTCCTCCGGAAGATCGTCCTGCAGCGAGGCGTCCAGCGAGGCCTTGGCGATGGCGCTGGCCGCGGAGGTGACGAAGGTCGCCACCGCCGCGACGATGAGGGTGCCCGTCACCGCGGCGATCACCGCCATCACGGTGACCGCGACGGCGGCGCGCACCACCAGGACCGCCGGCCGACCTAGTTGCAGCCGGGCGGCGGCGAAGTTTCCGCCAAAATTGCCGACGCCCGCCGCAGCGCCGATAGTCCCGAGTATCCCCAACTGAACCCAGCCGCTGGCGTCCTGGGCCTTGGCGACGAAAGCCGGGTACAGGAACAGGAAACCGACCATCGCTTTGATGGTGCAGTTACCCCAGAGCGCGGTGATGATGTTGCGGCCCAACGGTTGTCGCCGCGGCCCGGTTCGGCTGATGACCTCGGTGGGCTGCTCATCGAGCCAGTCCCACTCGCCGCCGTGGCCGTGGTAGGTCAGCGTTGCCGGGACCTCGCCCTCGGTGACCTCCACCCACTTCGGGATCCGCATGGTCAGCGAGGCGCCCGCCAGGGTGATGAAGACGACGACGAACAGCGCACCCGGCAGGTGCAGCAGCGTCGAGAAGACGTACTCCATCCCGGCGGCGATGCCGCCGCCCACCACTGTGCCTCCGATCAGACCGAACATGGTCAGGCGGGAGTTCACCCGGACCAGGTCGATCGTCGGGGGCATCACCCGGGGAGTGACCGCACTGCGCAGAACCGAGAAGGATTTCGACAGCACCATCATCCCCAGTGCGCACGGATAGAGCACCCACGACGGAAAGCCTCCGGTGGCCGGGTCGTAGTTCACGATCAGCACCACCGCCAGCAGGGTGCGCAGCAGAAAGGACGTAGCCAGTGCCGCGCGACGGCCATGCTGAAGTTTGTCCAGCGCCGGCCCGATCAACGGGGCGATCACTGCGAACGGTGCGATGGTGATGAGCAGGTACAGCGCCACCCGGCCCTTGCTCTCCCCGGTCGCCGCCGCGAAGAACAGCGTGTTGGCCAGCGCGACCGCCATGGCCGAGTCCACCGCGAAGTTGGCCACCACCGGCCAGGTCAGCGCGGTCAGCCCCGACTTGTCGGCCCCGTCGGCGGTCGCGGCCCGATGCACCATCGAGTACATCCGGGAACCCATCTCGGCCGCCGCGCCGGTGAACCCCGCGCGTTCACCGCTCTCCGGCGCACGGGCGTCCTCGGTGTCGGAGTAGTGATAGGCAGTTCGGCGGTCACCCAACGGGGGCAGGTAGCGGTTGCCGCGGCCATCGTCGGCGGTGGTGGGACGCAAGCGCGGCTCGTCGCTGGGATAGTTGGCCATGCCGGGGTGCTGGCGTTCACGGCGGATCGGCCCGGGCAGCCCGCCCGGGCCAGAACCGGAGCCCGGGTATCCACGTCGTCCAGACACGCTCCCGATTGTCCCCCATGGCGGCGATGGTGGCGTGGAGCCGACCGGTGTGGTCGCGCGGTAACCCGGTGAGGCAAGATTGTCAGCGATGGACAGTCCGATCGACACCGCCGAACCTTCGGCAGCGGTGCCCACCGCGCCGACGACAGAGGTGGCTGCCCTGCTGACCGGTGCGGCCGACCTGGCACGTCAGGCGATCGTGGAGTTCAGCGGCGAGACGGTCGGCGCCTATCTCGGCGTGGCCATCGAGGACGAGGCGTCCGCCACCCATCGGTTTTTGACCAGCATGCCCGGCTACCAGGGGTGGCAGTGGGCTGTCGTGGTCGCCGCAATCCCGGCTGCCAACCACGCCACCATCAGCGAAGTCGTGCTGGTGCCCGGTCCCACCGCTCTGCTGGCCCCGCCGTGGGTCCCGTGGGAGCAGCGGGTCCAACCGGGCGACCTCGGGCCGGGCGATCTGTTGGCTCCACTCCCCGACGATCCACGGCTGGTGCCCGGCTTCCTCGCGACCGGTGATCCGCTGATCGACGACACCGCACTCGAGGTCGGCTTCGGCCGCCGCCGCGTACTCAGCGCAATAGGCCGCGACGACGCCGCACAGCGGTGGCACGACGGTGAGCACGGCCCGGACTCTGCGATGGCACGGGCCACCAAGAGGGTGTGCCGCGACTGCGGGTTCATGGTTCCGCTGGCAGGCGCGCTCGGGGCGATGTTCGGTGTCTGCTGTAACGAACTGTCCGCCGACGGGCAGGTCGTCGACCTCTTCTACGGTTGCGGCGCGCACTCCGACACTCCGGCTCCCCAGGGCGCCGGGTCGCCGGCCTTCGAACCCTACGACGACGGGGTACTCGACGTCGTCGAGGTGTTCCGTCCGGTCGAACCGAACGTGCCGGAGGTCCTCGAGAGCGACGTCATCCTCGAGGTCCAGGTCATCGACGAGGCCGAGCCCGGGGCCGAAGCTGAGCCCCAGCGCCAGCCCCAGCCCGAGCTTCAGACTGAGCCTGAGGCTGAGTCCCAGCCTGAGCCTGAGGCGCCCGAAAGCTAGCGGCCCTCGGCGGCGGCTTTGATCCGGGCCAGTCCCTGGTTCATCCCCTCGAGCAGTTCCGTCTCGAAACTCTCCATCCCGCCCAGCGCCGTCTTGGTCGCGAAGGCGGACACCGCCGTCACCCCGTTTTCGGCATGCCGGGTCTCGATCAGCCGAGTGCCGGTGGCGGTGGGTTCCAGTTCGTAGCTCCACACCGTGGTGTTGAGGGGGATTCGGAAAGCGAACTTCCGCTCCGGGACAACCTCGGTGATCACCGACGTGGTCGGCCAGAACAGCAGTCCGCGACGGTTGAGGTTCAACGTGCGGGTGCCCGGCCGAATCGGGCCGAGCGCCTTCATGATTCGGCACTGCGGACTCCACTGCGGCATCCGGCCGGGGTCGGACACCAGGCTCCACACCTTGCTGACCGGTGCGTTGATCTCGACCTCTGCCCTGATGATCGGCGCTGCCATGGTTCTCCTTCTCTAGTGCTTACTCGGTTCGAGCCCGGTTTGTGCCCCGCGGGCCCCCCGGCGCGCCGCCGCGCGCTGCCACAGAAACAGCGAGAGCCCGAAAACGCCGACCCCCAGTCCGGCGACCGTGACCGGCCGCCAGCCCGCCAGCGCGGGAACGGCGAACGACGCCACCGCGGCCAGCGCCCATAGCACGGCCCCGGCGGCGATCACCGGCCGCGGATCGAGCAGCGAGGCCGGCAACTCCGGCGGAAGCTGTTCGGCGGTGGAGTCTTGCGGGGTCATCGTCATCACCGTAACCGACCCATCGGCGCGTACGTTATCGCCCATGCAGGACAACGTCATCGACATCACCGACCCCAGCGATGAGCGGGTGGATGACTTCCGTGACCTCAATAGCGTCGACCGGAGGCCGGACCTGCCCAGCGGCAAGGGCCTGGTGATCGCCGAGGGCGTCCTGGTCGCACAGCGAATGCTGGCCTCCCGGTTCACTGCGCACGCCTTTCTGGGGACCGATCGACGTTTGACCGAACTGGCCGATGATCTGCGTGGCGTGGATATCCCGTTCTATCGGGCCTCGGCGGAGGTGATGGCCGACGTGGTGGGTTTCCACCTCAACCGTGGCGTTCTCGCCGCCGCCCGCCGGCCATCGGAACTCACTCTCGACCAGATGCTGGCCGGGGCCCGCACGGTCGCGGTGCTCGAGGGTGTCAATGACCACGAGAACCTCGGGTCAATCTTCCGCAACGCGGCAGGGTTGGGGGTCGACGGGGTGGTTTTCGGGGCCGGCTGTGCCGACCCGCTGTACCGGCGGTCGGTGCGGGTGTCGATGGGTCACGCACTCCTGGTCCCCTTCGCCAAGGCCCAGCAGTGGCCGAGGGATCTCGATGTGCTGCGCAACAACGGCTTTCGGTTACTGGCGATGACACCCGACCGGAAGTCCGCCGCGCTGGCCGAGGTGATGGACGGTCTGGGAGAAGAGAAAGTCGCGGTGCTGGTGGGCGCGGAGGGGCCCGGCCTGACCGAGACGGCGATGCGGGCCGCCGACGCCAGGGTCCGGATCCCGATGTCGCGCGGTACCGACTCGCTCAACGTGGCCACCGCCGCGGCGCTGGCCTTCTACGAACGGGCGCGGTGCCGCGGCGAGCGAGGGCGATAGCCTCGGGGCTGTGCCCGACGAAACTGTGTCCGACGCAACGCCCTGGGGAACCGGACTGACGGTGGCCGCCTTCGTGGCGGCGGTGGTCGCCACCGCGATCGTGGTGCTCAGCCTGGGGATGACGCGGGTGAATCCGCTGGTCTCGATCGGGTTGAACCTGGTTGCTGTGGGTGGCTTGGCGCCGACGTTGTGGGATTGGCGGAAAATGCCGGTCCGCCGGTGGTTCGTCCTCGGCGCCGCCGTGGGGGTCGCCGTCGGATGGACCGCGACGCTGGCTCTGATGTTCGGCTAGCGGTCACCGCTGGAGCGCACGCCCAGCAGCACGTCCTCCCAGGCGGGAATTGCCGGCTTGCGGCCCGACCGTTTGGCCGGAACCGGGCCGGGCTTGGCCTTCGTCTGATCGGGTGCAGCGGTCCGGGCCGCCGGCCCGGCCAGGGCGGGTGGCACGGGCACCGGCGCCGACTGTTCCTGCGGAGCGGCCGGCACGTCGAACTCCAGTTGCGCGACCGGGGCCACCGGGCGCAGCGGGCGCTCGAATTCCGGGTCGATCAGCGCGCTGGCTTCCTCGTCGATTGCGGTGACGGTGCCGCCGTGGGCGCCCGGGGTGAAGCGGAAGTGCGCGAAATTCTCCGAGAGGCCGGCCTGCCAGCCCATCCGAACCGTCCAGCGGCCGTCCTCGTTGCGCCAGGCGTCCCAGTTGGTGTCCTTGGCGCTCAGTCCACGTGCGACCAGCGCGGTGGTGATGGTTTCCAGCAAGGTCTCCACCGTCGGACCCTCGGCGAGGACCGGGTGGGCGGCGGTGGCCAACTCGGCGGCCCGTTCGCGTTCCAGTAGCACCGGGTGGGCGAATCGCTCGATCTTGGACACGTCCATGCCCGAACTCTGCGCGAGTTCCTGTACGGAGGCGCCGGCCCGGATGCGGGCCTGAATGTCCTTGGGACGTAGCACGGCTCTGACCTCGCTGTCTCGGGAAACCTGAGGGGGACGGGCCGCATCACCGCGCACCGCGGCGCGCAGCCGGTCGTCCAGCCGCACCAGGAACTTGTCGGCCGGGTTGCCACCCTCACAGATGATGTGGTTGCCGCCGACATCGAGTCCTATGAGTGTGAGCTCCCGCATGTCGACCTCCTTCGAACCGGACCATAACGCGACGTGCCCTGACATAACGGATCGGACACGCCCGTGTTACAGATGAGGTTACAGAGGTCTCAGAGGTGTTCGACCACCCAGTCCACGCATCGGGTCAAGGCGCTGACATCGTCGGGGTCGACGGCCGGGAACATCGCCACCCGCAGCTGGTTTCGTCCCAGCTTGCGGTACGGCTCGGTGTCCACGATGCCGTTGGCGCGCAAGGTCGCGGCGACTGCGCCCGCATCCACGGAATCGTTGAAGTCGACGGTGCCGACCACCTGTGAGCGCAGCGCCGGGTCGGCGACGAACGGGGTGGCGTACGAAGACGCCTCGGCCCACCCGTAGAGCCGCGAGGATGAGTCCGCGGTGCGCTTGACCGCCCAGTCCAGCCCGCCGTTCCCGAGCATCCAGTCGATCTGCTCGGCCAGCAGCACCAGCGTTCCGATCGCCGGGGTGTTATAGGTCTGGTTCTTCAAGCTGTTGTCCACCGCAATCGGCAGGGAGAGGAACTCCGGCACCCAGCGGCCGGACGCGGCGATCTGCTCCACCCGGGCCAGTGCGGCCGGCGACATCACGGCCAGCCACAGCCCTCCGTCGCTGGCGAAG
>CAZRFC010000137.1:0-796 GCA_964598975.1 uncultured Mycobacterium sp.
CTGGCCGGCGTCCTCGGCCTGGACACCGCTATCGACACCCGGGCGCTGCAGCACTACACCGTTCTGCAGTACGTGCCCGAACCGGAGACGCTGCATCGCGGCGTGCGCCGCCTGGAGTCCGGCTGCTACGCGGTGATCCGACCCGGACAGCACCCCGAAGTCACCCGGTACTTCAAGCCCCGATTCTCCGCCGTGCCGTTCCGGGCCGGGGCGGGGTCGAATTCGGCGCAGGCCCGCTACGACGAGATCACCGCGGTCCTGGAGGACTCGGTGGCCAAGCACATGCGTGCCGACGTCACCGTCGGGGCCTTCCTGTCGGGCGGGATCGACTCCACCGCCATCGCGGCACTGGCGATCCGGCACAACCCCCGCCTGATCACTTTCACCACGGGTTTCGAGCGGGAGGGCTTCTCCGAGGTCGACGTGGCAGTCGCCTCCGCCGAGGCGATCGGGGCCCGGCACGTCACCAAGGTGGTCAGCCAGGCCGAGTTCGTCGCCGCACTGCCCGAGATCGTCTGGTATCTCGACGAACCGGTGGCCGACCCGGCGCTGGTGCCGCTGTTCTTCATCGCCCGCGAGGCCCGCAAGCACGTCAAGGTGGTGCTGTCCGGCGAGGGCGCCGACGAGCTCTTCGGCGGCTACACGATCTATCGGGAACCGTTGTCCCTCAAGGGATTCGACTATCTACCGAAGCGAGTGCGCAAGTCCCTCGGCAAGGCCTCCAAACCGCTGCCGGAGGGAATGCGCGGCAAGAGCCTGCTGCACCGCGGATCGTTGACGTTGGAGGAGCGCTACT
>CAZRFC010000137.1:806-10297 GCA_964598975.1 uncultured Mycobacterium sp.
ACTACGGCAACGCCCGCAGCTTCTCCGACGCGCAACTGCGCGCGGTGCTGCCCGACTTCAATCCGGACTGGACCCATACCGACGTCACTGCGGAGATCTACGCCGGGTCGGACGGCTGGGACCCGGTGGCCCGGATGCAGCACATCGACCTGTTCACCTGGCTGCGCGGCGACATCCTGGTCAAGGCCGACAAGATGACCATGGCCAACTCGCTGGAACTGCGGGTGCCGTTCCTGGATCCGGAGGTCTTCGCCGTCGCCTCCCGGCTGCCGTTCGACCAGAAGATCACCCGAACCACGACGAAGTACGCGCTGCGCCGGGCCCTCGAGCCGATCGTGCCGGCACATGTGCTCAACCGGGCCAAACTGGGCTTCCCGGTGCCGATCCGGCACTGGCTTCGGTCCGGGGAACTGATGGACTGGGCCTACGGCATGATCGACGCCTCTCAGGCCGGTCACCTGGTCGACCTGCCCGCCGTGCGGGCGATGCTCGACGAGCACCGGGCCGGGGATAGCGACCACAGCCGACGGCTGTGGACCGTGCTGATCTTTCTGCTGTGGTACGCGATCTTCGTCGAGCACAGCATCGTGCCGACGATTAGCGAACCGCACTACCCGGTGCAACTCTAGAACGGGCAGCCTGGACCGGCGTCACGGCGATTTTCCGTAGGAATCCTATTTTCCATCCAGCAACGCAACGGCCGTCATTCCTCGCCGTAGCATTCCGAGCGTGGCAACGCAGGCACGCGCGGCGGCAACCCGCCAGAAACTCATCGACGCCGCCGTGGAGCTGTTCACCGACCACGGCTTCGCGGAAACGGGCCTCAACGACATCACGCGTCGCGCCGAGATCACGACCGGCGCGTTCTACTACCACTTCGGATCGAAAGAAGCGCTGGCCACCGCCATCATCCAGCAGGGCTGGCCGAAGGCGTTGAAGGTGTTCACCGCCTGCATCGATTCCCGGAGTCCGGGCCTGGAGAACGTCATCGTCATGACCTTCTCGCTGAGCGACCTACTGAAGCGCGACAAGTCAGTGTGGATCGCCAACCACCTCAACGGAGCACTCGGTCAACTCAGCGACGAAGGCCGACGGGGATTCCGGGAGAGGGCGACCACGTTCGTCGAACGGGTGGCGCAGGCGGTGCCGCCGAGCAACCTGCGCGACGGCGTCACCCCCAAGACCGTCGGCAATATGGTGTGGATCGCGGTGCACGGATGCCACCTGCTGTCGGACGCAATGATGGACGACGTTTTCGCCCGCCTCCTGGAAAGCTGGCGGATGCTGCTGCCGGCGATGGTGCCGGCCGAGTCGCTTCCCTATTTCGAAGAGTTCCTGGCCCGCACTGCCGGGCAGTTCCAGTCCGCGCCCGTCGACGAATTCACCGCGAGGCGACAAGCGGCGATCGCGCACACCGCCGCCATCACACCGTGGAACGGGCAACAGCGCCAGCAGCCCTCCGATCAGCCGCTCTAACCGGCCAGCGCCGACGCGATCTCATCGGCCGCAGCCGCCCCGTAAGCATCCGCCAAGCGGGTGCGGGCCACCGTCGGATCCCAGGTCCAGTTCTGCGTTCCAGTGGTCTCCAGGACGAGCACCGCGACCAGCGAACCCAGTTGAGCGGAGCGTTCCAGATCAAGGCCCGCACCCCGGCCGGTGAGGAATCCGGCCCGGAAGGCGTCACCGACTCCGGTGGGGTCGACCTGGGCGGTCTCCGGCACGACCCCGACGTGAATGTTGGTGCCGTCAGCACCGATGATGTCGACACCCTTCGCGCCCAGGGTGGTGACCCGCAGACCGACCTGCCCCATGACGTCGGCTTCGGACCAGCCGGTCTTGGACAGCATCAGATCCCACTCGTAGTCATTGCTGAACAGGTAGGTGGCGCCGTCGACGAGCCGACGGATCTCCTCGCCGGACAGCCGGGCCAACTGCTGCGAGGGGTCGGCGGCGAAGGCCAGACCCAGGGCCCGGCATTCTTCGGTGTGAGCGAACATCGCCTCCGGATCGTTGGCCCCGACGATGACCAGTTCGGGCGTGCCGACGGCGGCCACGACGTCGGCCATCTTGATGTTGCGGGCCTGGGACATCGCCCCCGGGTAGAACGACGCGATCTGTGCCATGTCCTCGTCAGTGGTGCAGACGAACCGGGCGGTGTGCTGGGTGTCGGAGACCAGCACGCTGCCGCAGTCGACCCCCGCAGACTCCAGCCATTCCCGATAGTCGGTGAAATCCACTCCGGCGGCGCCGACAAGCGTCGCCGCACCCCCCAGCACACCGATGGCGTAGGCCATGTTGCCCGCGACCCCGCCGCGGTGGACCACCAAGTCGTCGACCAGGAAGCTCAGCGACACCTTGTGCAGATGCTCGGCCAGCAACTGTTCGGAGAAGCGGCCCGGAAAGCGCATCAGGTGGTCGGTGGCAATGGATCCCGTTACCGCGATGGTCACGACAGGTGTCCGCCCTTCATTCGTGGGGCAGGCCGGCCGGTGCGCTAGCCTGCGTATCGAGAGCCGACTATATGGCCCGATCGTGCAGCGATGGTATCGCGATGATGTTCAGAGGAGACCTATCGATGGCTGGCCCGTATCCGCCGCAGCAGCCTGCCGGCGCAGAGGGTCAACCCTTCCCCGGGGCGCCGGGCTACCCGGAAATGCCGCAGTCCCAGCCCTATCCGGGCGCATATCCGGTCCCCTACCCGGCCGCCTATCCGGGTCCGTTGCCGCCGCCGGTCGGCTATCCCCAACCCCCGAAACGCAACCGGGCAGTGTTGTGGACGGTGCTGGGCCTCGGTCTGGTGGTGGCGCTCATTGCCGCCGCACTGGTCGCCAAAGGTGGCGGCACCGGCGCCGGCGCAGGGGGGTTCACCGACGCCGCCGCCAAGTCGACGATCCAGAACTACCTGACCGCGTTGTCCGACAGCGACACCGAGACCGTCGCGCGCAACAACCTGTGCGGCATGTTCGATGCGGTCCGCGACCGCAAGTCGGACCTGGCGTTGGCGCGGCTGGCCAGCGATGCCTTCCGCAAACAGTTCGCCCAGGCAGAGGTGGTGTCGATCGACAAGATCGTGCCGTCGTCGTCGTATCAGGCGCAGGTGCTGTTCACCATGAAGGTCCAACCGGCGTCGACGTCGCGCAAAGCACGCGACGAGGAGCAGGGCGTGGCGCAGTTGGTCCGGCAGGACGGCACGCTGCTGGTGTGCAGCTACCTACTGCGCACTGCCGCCCAGTACTGAAGTCAGCTGAACGAGGTCAGTTGAACGAGTCGCCGCAAGCGCAGGAACCGGTGGCATTCGGGTTGTCGATGGAGAAGCCCTGCTTCTCGATGGTGTCAACGAAGTCGATGGTCGCGCCCTGCACGTAGGGGGCGCTCATCCGGTCGACGGTCAGGGTGACGCCGCCGAACTCGACGGTTAAGTCGCCGTCTAGGACGCGATCGTCGAAGAACAGGTTGTAGCGCAGGCCGGCGCAGCCACCGGGCTGCACGGCGATGCGCAGGGCCAGGTCGTCGCGGCCCTCCTGGTCAAGCAGGGCCTTGGCCTTGGTGGCCGCGGCGTCGGACAGGGTGACGCCGTGGGCGGCGGTGCCCAGGTCAGTCCCACCGGTCGAAGTGGCCGACTCGTCCGTCATTTCGTCTCCTCAAGCGGAAGTCATGGGTGGGCTGAATTTCAGCGGCGATTCACCGAGCCCACTGGGGACAACGCTACCTGGTGCCCGAGCTATTCCTGCGATCCGTCCGGCCAGTTCGCGGCGATGCGGGTGGCCAGGCTGGACAGTTGGCCGGCGGCGTCGTCCATCGCGCGCCGCACCGAGCCCGCGTAGTCGGAAAGCGCATGGGCGGCGGTGATGCCGGCGGCCGCGGCGGTCGGGGCCGACAACGCGACCTGGCCGGCCAGCACCAGGACGGGCAGTCCGCGCTCCCGGGCCGCGGCGGCCAGGAACCCCACCACCTTGCCGTGCAGCGATTGCTCGTCGAGCCTGCCTTCGCCGGTGATCAGCAGGTCGGTGTGGGCAATCTGCTCGTCAGTGCCGGTGTGGACGGCGATGACTCGGGCACCGGATTCCCGGCGGCCGCCGAGCGCCAGCAGCGCCGCACCCAACCCCCCGGCCGCACCGGCGCCCGGTAAGTCGGCGATGGAGCGGCCGGTGGCGGCCGCGAGCATTTCGCCCCATGCCGCCAGCCTGGTCTCAAGCATCTCGACGGTTCGCCGGTCGGCTCCCTTCTGCGGGCCGAAGACCCGAGCGGCCCCGGATGGGCCGAGCAGAGGATTCTCGACATCGGTGGCGACGATCAGGTCAACCCCGGACAACTTCCGTTGGGCACCATCGAGGCCACCGAGGGCCTCCACCATGCCGCGCCCGCCGTCCGTGCAGGCGCTGCCGCCGAGGCCGATCACGATAGCCGCGGCGCCACAGCGCAGCGCCTGTTCGATCAGTTCACCAACGCCGGCGCTGTGGGCGGCCAGTGCGGTGCCCACCGTCGGCCCCCCATCCAGCAGAGCCAGCCCGCACGCCTGCGCGCTTTCGATGTAGGCGGTTGCGGTGGCCGGATCGAAGACCCACGTCGCCTCGACATGATCGGTCAGTGGGCCGCGCACCCTGCTGCGCAGCGATCGCCAGTCCGGGTGGCGCGCCGCCAGCACATCGATGAAGCCTGGCCCCCCGTCCGACAGTGGCGCCAAGACCAGGTCGTCCTGGGGACGGCCCCGCCGCCATCCCGCGGCGACGGCACTGGCGGCCTCGACCGCAGTCAAGCTGTTCCCGAAGCAGTCCGGGGCGATCAGTACGCGCAGGCCCGCAGTCATGCCAGCAGGCTACGACCGGTCCCCGGGGGCGAAGTAACCTGTCAGGGTGAAACTGCTGGGCCGCCGCAATGATGGAGCCGACGACGCCGGATCCGAGGACCCCGGCGCCGAGGCGGAGACCGCCGCCACCGCGGGGACGACGGCGACGACCGCCCGCACCACCTCGCCCAAGGGCCGGCCCACCCCGAAACGCACCGACAAGACCAAGAAGCGCGGCCCGGTTGCGCCCGCCCCCTTGACTGCCGCCGAGGCGCGGCAGCGGCGCAAGGAGATGCGCAACTCGATGACCAAGGAGGAGCGCAAGGCAGAGAAGGCCCGGCAGCGATCCGCCATGGCAACCCAGCGCGAGCGGATGATGTCCGGCGAGGAGGCATATCTGCTGCCGCGCGACAAGGGACCGGTCCGGGGCTACGTGCGTGATCTGGTCGACTCGCGGCGCAACCTGCTGGGCCTGTTCCTGCCGCTGTCGCTCATCCTGATCTTTATGATGCTCGCCCTGCCCAAGCTCGCCTACTACTCGCCGCCGTTCACCCTGGCCCTCATGGCGGCCATGCTGATCGACGGTTTCCTGTTGTGGCGCAAGGTCAACAACGCAGTGGAAGCCAAGTTCCCGGACAACACCGAGTCCCGTCGCAAGCTCGGCCTCTACGCGGTGGCCAGAGCCACCCAGTTACGTCGGTCCCGGATACCGCGGCCCCGGGTCGACCGTGGCGCCAAGGTCGCCTGACGGCGAAGTGCGGACGTTGGTGCTGGGCGGTATCCGGTCCGGCAAGTCGCACTGGGCCGAGTCGGTGTTCGCCCCGGACTCTCCGGTGCGGTACATCGCCACCGGTTCCGGGCCCGAAGCCGACACCGCCTGGGCGCAGCGGGTCGCCAGTCACCGCGTCCGGCGACCGCCGGCCTGGAGCACGGTGGAGACCTTCGATCTGGCCGGACAACTCCGAGAGGACCCCGACCGCCCGACCCTGGTGGACGACCTCGGCGGTTGGCTTACCGCCGTGCTGGACCGCCGCGGCTGGGACGGCGGCCCGATCACCTCCGAAGTCGATGAACTGGTCGACGCCGTGGACCGCTCTGGCGCCGAACTGGTCCTGGTCAGCCCGGAGGTCGGTCTGACGGTGGTGCCCGCCACCGAATCCGGGCGTCGGTTCGCCGACGAGCTGGGTGCTCTCAACCGCCGCCTCGCCGACTGCTGTGAGCGGGTGGTCCTGGTGGTCGCCGGGCAACCGCTCCGAATCAAGCCGATCGGGACGGGGCACTGATGGAGTTCGACGAGATCGCCACGCCGGACGGCAGAGTCGCCGCGGCCGCTCGCCGACGTCAGGACATGCTGACCAAGCCCCGTGGCGCGCTGGGCCGGTTGGAGGATCTGTCAATCTGGGTGTCCTCGTGCCAAGGGGAATGTCCGCCAAGGCAATTCGAGCGCGCCCGGATCGTCGTGTTCGCCGGCGACCACGGCGTCACCCGGCACGGCGTGTCGGCCTACCCCGCCGAGGTCACCGCTCAGATGGTGGACAACATCGAAGCCGGCGGTGCGGCGATCAACGTGCTCGCCGAACTGGCCGGCGCAACCGTGCGCGTAGTGGACGTCGCGGTGGACCGGGACGCGGTCGCGGCCTACCGGGTACGACGTTCCAGCGGCAACATCGCCGTGCAGGATGCGTTGAGCACGCAAGAGGCTGTCGCCGCGATCGAGACCGGCGCCCGAATCGCCGACGAGGAGGTCGACGCGGGCGCAGACCTGCTCATCGCCGGGGATATGGGAATCGGGAATACCACTGCCGCAACGACTCTGGTGGCCGCGGTTACCGGAACCGAGCCGGTGCTCGCGGTGGGCCGCGGTACCGGGATCGACGACGCGGCCTGGTCGCGCAAGACCGCGGCGGTCCGCGATGCGCTATACCGGTCCCGTTCGGTGCACACCGACCCGGTCGGACTGCTGGCTGCGTGCGGGGGCGCCGATCTGGCTGCGATGGCCGGCTTCTGTGCGCAGGCCGCGGCCCGGCGGACTCCGCTGCTCCTGGACGGTCTGGTGGTCACCGCCGCCGCCCTGTTGGCCGAACAACTCGCGCCCGGGGCACGGCTGTGGTGGCAGGCCGGGCACCGCTCGCCCGAACCGGCGCACACCCTCGCACTGAGGCACCTGCGCCTGGATCCGATAGTCGATCTGGGCCTGCGACTGGGTGAGGGCACCGGCGCGGCGGTGGCACTGCCGGTTATGCGCGCCGCGGTCGCGACTTTGGCCTCGATGGCGACCTTCGCCGACGCCGGCGTTTCCGGCCGCGAGGCATGATCGGTTCGCTGGCAAGCGCTTTCGCGTTCGCGACAGTGCTGCCCGTGCGCCGTCACCGCACACCCTCGGCCGGCACCGTGACCGCCCTCCCGGTGGTAGGTGTCGCACTGGGGGGCGCCGCAGCGTTGTCCCTGTGGGCGGGCAGTTGGGCGTTCGGACCGTACGGTTTGCTGGCCGGAGCACTGGCGGTCATCACCCTGCTGGCGTTGACGCGCGGCCTGCACATCGACGGACTTGCCGACACCGCCGACGGGCTTGGCTGTTACGGGCCACCGGAGCGTGCACTGGCGGTGATGCACGACGGTTCCACCGGACCCTTTGGAGTCACGGCCGTCGGAGTGGTCATCCTGACCCAGGCTGCGGGATTCGCAGCGCTGCCAACGGGTCTCACCGGCGCAACTGCCACTGTCACGGCCGTCGCGACCGGCCGGGTGGCCGCTGTACTCGCCTGTAGCCGGGGGATGCCCGCTGCAGCGGGGAGCACCCTCGGCGCGCAGGTGGCCGGCAGCCAGTCGCCGATGGTGGTGGCCGCCTGGGTGCTGGCTGTTGCCGGAGTTTCGGTGGCGGCCGGCGACCGGCCCTGGCAGGGCCCGGCGGTGGTCGCGGTGGCACTGCTGGTTGCTACGGTCCTCGTCCGACACTGCGTCAATCGCGTCGGCGGGATCACCGGCGACGTGGTCGGTGCTGCGGTGGAATTGGCGACCACGATCGCAGTGGTCGGACTTGCGATTCGGGCATGAGAACGGAATGCCACGGGCACGCGCTCCTGAAATTTCCGCCGCACCAGACACCGGATCGATCCGGACCCGAGCAGGGTTCGGTCCACGGGATTACATTGACCGTCAGAACAGATCGGTTCGGGGAGGTTCGCGGTGAGTGAAGCCGAATCTCCCGACGCCCCGTGGTTCGTGGAGATGGCGCGGGGCAGCCAGATCGTTTTCTTCGTTATGCGGGTGCAGCCGGATGTCGCTTACGAGTACCTCTCCGATGCGATCCACCACGCAATTGGGATACCCGCCGCGGAGATCCTGGCCGACCCCGACACGCTGCACAGCCGGCTGAGCGAGGACTCGGTCGGGACGTTGGCCGCCGCCTTGAGTACCGGGCCCGGTGAACAGATCTCCGTGGAACTCAAGTGGTTTCACCGCAACGGAGAGCCGGTGCACAGCCGGTGCTGGGCGCAGACCCGGCAGCGCCCGGACGGCTCGGTGATCCTCGAGGGCACGGTGACCGTGATAACCGAATTGCGGGAGGTCCAAGCCGAACTTCAGCGATCTGAGGAGCGCTACCGGCTGCTGGCCGAAAACGCCTGGGAGGTTATCTGGACCATGGCGATGGACGGCACCATCACCTACGTCAGCCCTGCCATTGAACGGGTCCGCGGGATCACTCCGGAGGAGGCGAGCCGTCAGACTCTCGACGAGATCAACCCGCCGGAGTCCGCAGCCCGGGTGGCTGACTATTACCGGCGAGTGTTCACCGCGATTGAGTCGGGTATCGAACCGCCGGTGTTCCGCGGCGAGCAGGAGTACTACCGCAAAGACGGTTCGATCATGACCGGCGAGCTTCAGGTCATTCCGCACATCGACGCCGACGGTCACGTCGTCGAACTCCTCGGCGTCACCCGTGACATCAGCGAACGGAAGATGTTCGAGGCGGAACTGACCCGGCTGGCCGTCACCGACCCGCTCACCGGCCTGTGGAATCGACGGCACACCACCGACCTGCTCTCCGCCGATCTTGCGCAAGCACAACGCAACGGGCAAGCACTCAGCCTCTTGATGGTCGATGTCGACCGGTTCAAGTCCATCAACGACACTTTTGGGCACCAGACCGGCGAC
Organism: uncultured Mycobacterium sp.; assembly: GCA_964598975.1. Classification (GTDB taxonomy): domain Bacteria; phylum Actinomycetota; class Actinomycetes; order Mycobacteriales; family Mycobacteriaceae; genus Mycobacterium. The sequence continues at coordinate 9,748 of CAZRFC010000137.1, forward strand.
CGGGTTCTCATCGGGGTGGCCAATCTGCTGCGCGAGCAGGTACGCAACACCGATGTCGTAGGACGTTGGGGCGGTGAAGAATTCGTCGTCCTACTCCGCTACTGCGGCCTGCCGGACGCCGTGGCGACGGCCGAAAAACTACGGCAGCAGATCACCGAGTGTCGCTTCGACAACCTGTGCTCGGCCAGCGTGAGCATCGGTGCAGCCGAACTGCAGGCGGGCGATGATCTGGAATCATGGGTAGCCCGTGCCGACGCCGCCCTCTACCAAGCCAAGCGGTCGGGCCGAAACAGGGTGGCGGAAGGCTAGAGACAGGGGCTGAAGGCGAAGCGTCAGCCGAGTCGGGTCATCCATTGATGCGTATCGGCGAAGGTGCCGCGCTGGATTCCGGTGAGTGTGTCGCGCAGCGCCATGGTGACCTCGCCGGGCTGTCCGTCTCCGACGGTGAACTCACCTTCGCCGTACTTCACCAGCGCCACCGGGGTGATAACCGCGGCGGTACCGCAGGCGAAGACCTCGGTGATCTCGCCGGTGGCCACACCTTTGCGCC
>CAZRFC010000138.1:0-10273 GCA_964598975.1 uncultured Mycobacterium sp.
TCATGGGTGCCCCCTCGTGTCGTCTTCGGTCGACCGCAGCGTCGCGGCGTCTGAACCTGACCGTATGGCGCAAATTTAAGGGACCTGAGAGCTGTCTTTAAAACTCTGGTGAGAAAGGGTTTTTGCCGTACCCGCGTTCGATTTCCGCAAACCTTCCGGGGTTCACGGTCTTACGCAATTCTGACCCTGTGACGGCTGCGGTGTCGCCGAGTGAACTTCCCCAATAGTCTCAATGCTCACAGGTTGCGGTTCGCTTTGGAAGGGGATACGCCGGTGAAAACACTCCTGCAGGGTCTGCTCAGGTCCTCGATCCTGATGGTCGCGGTGACGGTCTTGACCTTCGGGGTCGTCTCGCCCGCGACCGCGCGGGCCGCCGACCTCAACTTCTCCGGCACCACGCTGAGCGGGGGGACGTTCAACGGCAACAGCCTGGCCGGCAAACCCGCCGTGCTGTGGTTCTGGACACCGTGGTGCCCCTTCTGCAACCAGGAGGCGCCCAGCGTCGCCGCTGTCGCTTCGGCCAACCCTGCGGTGACGTTCGTCGGCGTCGCAACCCGTGCCGACAACGCGGCACTGCAGAATTTCGTCGCCAGGTACGGGCTGAATTTCACCAACATCAATGACGCGGACGGATCTATCTGGGCCAAGTTCAATGTGCCCTGGCAGCCCGCCTACGTCTTCCTCCGGCCCGACGGGTCGTCGACGTTCGTCAACAATCCCACCTCGGCAATGTCGCAGCAGGAACTCACCGACCGGGTGCGCGCCCTGACGTCCTAGCCGCGGTGAACACCGAGCTGCTGGGCCTGGCCCTCGCCGCCGGAATGGTGGCCGCTTTCAACCCGTGCGGGTTCGCCATGCTGCCTGCCTACCTGGCGCTGGTCATCCAGCGGGATGATGCCGGACAGGCCACGGCGGTGGGCCGGGCCCTCCTGGCGACCGCAGCCATGGCGCTCGGGTTCATAGCGGTTTTCGGCCTCTTCGGCCTGCTGTCGGTCTCGGTTACCTCGACGGTTCAGCGCTACTTGCCGTACGGGACGGTGATCATCGGCCTTTCTCTTGTTGCACTGGGGGTTTGGTTGCTCTCCGGGCGACAGCTACCGGGTTGGTCGATGGGTCGGGGCGCGCGGTGGGCACCCACGGCGCGGCTGGGATCGATGGTCGGCTACGGCGTGGGCTACGCACTGGCGTCGCTGTCGTGCACGGTCGGACCGTTTCTCGCGGTTACCGGCAGCAGCCTGCGCAGCGGATCGGTCCTTTCCGTTGTCGGCGTGTACGTCGTCTACGCCGCGGGCATCTCGCTGGTGGTGGGTGCGTTGGCGGTCGCTGTCGCACTGGCCGGTGCCGGGATGATCGACCGCATGCGGGGGGTGCTGCCCTACGTCAACCGGGTCAGCGGCCTGGTGCTGGTCACGGTCGGTCTCTACGTCGCCTACTACGGCTGGTTCGAGGTCCGGTTGTTCAGCGGCCGGGTCTCCGATGACCCGATCATCGCGGCCGCGGGCGGCATGGCGCGGGCGCTGGCCGGTTGGGCGTATCAACTCGGCCCATGGCCTTGGCTGACAGTGCTCGGCATGGTGGCGGTGGCTGTGACGTGGCGGGCCGCCCTCCGCGGCCGGCGGTAGAATCGCGGCATGAGAACGACGCTCGGCCGCCTCGCAGTCGGGGCCGCTGCAATCCTGCCGCTTGCAGGTGGGCCGGCAGCATTGGCCACCATCCAGCCGAGCGCGACGGCCAACGCGGATGTGTGCGCCAGCGCCGGCCGACGAGTCACCGTCAGCGGGTGCGCGAGCCTGTCCGACGTGATGGCGCCCTATGTGGTGCCGGTCGACACCTACGCGCCCATCACCCCGAACGCGAGCGCGTGCGTCGGCTGGAACGGCCGCTGGGTCAACGCCACCACCTGCAACTAGAGCACAGCACGACAAACCCCCCGCGGTCTCCGCGGGGGGTTTGTCGTCTCGACCGGCTACCGGTGCAGGTCGAACCGGTCGTTGTCCATCACCTTGGCCCAGGCCGCGACGAAGTCGTGGACGAACTTCTCCTTGGAGTCGTCCTCGGCGTACACCTCGGCCACCGCCCGCAACTGCGAGTTCGAGCCGAACACCAGATCGGCACGGGTGCCGGTCCACTTCTCGGCGCCGGACTTGCGGTCCTTGGCCACGTAGGTGCCGTCATCGGCCGACGACGGCGCCCACTCCACACCCATGTCGAGCAGGTTGACGAAGAAGTCGTTCGTCAGCTTGCCCGGGGCGTCGGTCAGTACGCCGTGCTTGGAGCCCTTGAAGTTGGCCCCCAGCACCCGCAGGCCGCCGACGAGCACCGTCATCTCCGGGGCCGACAGGTTCAGCAGGTTGGCCTTGTCGAGTAACTGGAACTCCGGCGCCAGGGGGGCGCCCTTGCCCTGGTAGTTGCGGAAGCCGTCGGCCACCGGCTCCAGGTGCGCGAAGGACTCCACGTCGGTCATCTCCGCGGTGGCGTCCCCGCGACCGGAGTGGAACGGCACGGAGACCGGGTAGCCGGCGTCCTTGGCCGCCTTCTCGATAGCCGCGGCACCGCCGAGCACCACCAGGTCGGCAAAGGACACCCCGGTGGAGGAGTTCTTCTGGATCTCCTCGAGCTTGCGGATCACCTGGGCCAGTTCGTCGGGCTCGTTGACCTCCCAGCCGGCCTGCGGCTGAAGGCGGATCCGGCCGCCGTTGGCCCCGCCCCGCTTGTCGCTGTCGCGGTACGACGAGGCCGACTTCCATGCGGTCGAAACCAGTTGGGAGACAGTCAGACCCGAGGCCAGGATCTCGGCTTTGAGGGCCTCGACGTCGGCGTCGCTGATGGTCTTGCCGGCCGGGACCGGGTCCTGCCACAGCAGGGTCTCCTTGGGCACCAGCGGGCCGATGTAGCGATTGGCCGGACCCATGTCGCGGTGGATGAGCTTGAACCATGCCCGCGCGAAGGCATCAGCCAGTTCCTCGGGGTGATCCAGCCACCGGCGGGTGATCTCGCCGTAGATCGGATCGAAACGCATCGACAGGTCGGTGGTGAGCATCGACGGGTGGGTCTTGCCGGTGCCGAACGCCTCCGGCACGGAATTGGCCCAGCCGTTGTCCTTGGGCTTCCACTGGATGCCACCGGCCGGACTGGTGGTCTGCTCCCACTCGTTGCCGTAGAGGATCTCCAGGTAGCTGTTGTCCCACTTGGTCGGGGTGTGGGTCCAGATGACCTCCAGGCCACTGGTGGCGGCGTCCTTGCCGACTCCGGTGCCGTTCTCGTTCTTCCAGCCCAGGCCCTGCAGTTCCATCGGGGCGGCCTCGGGTTCACGGCCGACCAGTTCGGGGTTGCCCACGCCGTGGGTCTTGCCGAAGGTGTGGCCGCCGACGATCAGGGCGGCGGTCTCGACGTCGTTCATCGCCATCCGCCCGAAGGTGTCGCGGATGTCCACGGCGGCCAGGACCGGGTCCGGGTTGCCGTTGGGGCCTTGCGGGTTGACGTAGATCAGGCCCATCTGGACAGCGGCCAACGGGTTGGCCAGATCACGCTTTCCGCTGTAGCGGGCGTCCTCGAGCCAGACGTGCTCGGGGCCCCAGTAGACCTCCTCCGGCTCCCACTCGTCCTCGCGTCCGAAGGCGAAGCCGAAGGTCTCCAGGCCCATGTCATCCAGCGCCACGTTGCCGGCGAAAACGATCAGGTCGGCCCAGGACAGCTTCTTGCCGTACTTCTTCTTCACCGGCCACAGCAGGCGGCGGGCCTTGTCCAGGTTGGCGTTGTCCGGCCAGCTGTTGAGCGGGGCGAAGCGCTGCATGCCGGCTCCGGCGCCGCCGCGGCCGTCCTGCACCCTATAGGTGCCGGCGGCGTGCCAGGCCATCCGGATGAAGAACGGGCCGTAGTGCCCGAAGTCGGCCGGCCACCAGTCCTGCGAGCTCTTCATCACCTCGACGATGTCGGCGCGCACGGCGTCGACGTCCAGGGTCGCGACCTCTTTGGCGTAGTCGTAGCCGGAGCCCATCGGGTTGATGACGTCCGGGTTGTGCTGCAGCACTTTGAGGTTCGGCTGGTTGGGCCACCAGTCTCGGTTGCCGCCACCCTCGACCGGAGGCTTCATGACGGGGCAGCCGCCCTCGCCCTGCTCGTTGCGGAACCGGGCCAGCAGGCTGGCGCGGAGTTCCGACTCGCTCATGGCGTTGATTTCTGCGGTGGTGAGTTCTTCGTCAGCCACGCGTTTTCCTTCCAATCATTAGATGTGTGATCACGGTTGTGATCACTCGGGTCCGGGGTGGGCGCAGTCGGGGCACAGGCCCCAGTAGGTGACCTCGGCCTCGTCGAGCACGAAACCATCCAAAGCGCCCTCGTCGTTCGATGCGGTCAGACAGGGAGCATCCCCGACGGCGCAGTCGACGTCGCCGATCGTTCCACATGAGCGGCACACGACGTGGTGGTGGTTGTCGCCGACCCGCGACTCATAGCGGGCAGGAGATCCGGAAGGCTGGATGCGACGGATCAGGCCGGCGCCGTTGAGGGCGGCCAGGACGTCGTAGACCGCCTGGCGGGATACCTCTGGCAGGGCCATCCGAACCGCGCTCAGGATGGTGTCGGTATCGGCGTGCGGGTGGGCGTGCACGGCCTCCAGGACGGCCAACCGGGGGCGGGTGATGCGCAGGTCAGCGGCCCGCAAATCGGCCCGCACGTCCGGAATCCCCGCCACGATTTCCCACCCTAGCCCTTTTCTGGACTGGGTCAAGAATGGTTCCCCGGTGGGGTCGGTAGGGTGATGCTTCGTGCCTTTCAACACCGTGGCCTACGAAATCGTGCCCGCAAACGTCGAACGCCCCCACGAGGAGCGCATCGAAGAGGCGCGCAAGGTGATGAAACTGTCCGCCGAGTCCGGCGTGCGCATCGGCCACGTGATGATCCCCGGGATGATCGACGAGGACGCCGGCCGACCGGTGGAGATGAAGCCCAAACTCGACGTCCTGGACTACTGGAAACTGATCTCCCCGGAGATGCCCGGGGTGCGCGGCCTGTGCACCCAGGTGACGTCGTTCTCCGACGAGGCTGTTCTGCGTCTGCGTCTGCAAGATATGCTGGCCGCCGGGATCGAGGGCGTCGCCTTCGTCGGGGTGCCGCGCACCATGAACGACGGCGAGGGCGCCGGGGTGCCGCCCACGGACGCCCTGGAGATCTACCAGGACCTGTTGGCCAACCGCGGTGTGGTGCTGATCCCCACCCGCGACAGCGAGGCCGGCCGGTTCGGGTTCAAATGCGACAAGGGCGCCACCTACGCGCTCACCCAGCTGCTCTACTCCGACGCCATCGTCGGGTTCCTGCGCGACTTCGCCCGCGGTTCCGATCACCGGCCCGAGATCCTGTTGTCGTTCGGCTTCGTGCCGAAGCTGGAAAGCCGCGTGGGACTGATCAATTGGCTCATCCAGGACCCAGGCAACCCGGCGGTGGCCGCCGAGCAGGAGTTCGTGCGCACGTTGGCCGGCAGTGAGCCCGATGTGAAGCGCCGGATGCTGCTGGATCTGTACAAGCGGGTGATCGACGGGGTTTTGGATCTGGGCTTCCCGCTGTCTGTCCACCTGGAGGCCACCTACGGGCCGTCCGCGCCGGCCTTCGAAACGTTCGCGGCGTTGCTCGATTACTGGTCGCCTGCTTCTGTTTCCTCATGAAGACCTGGATCGACTTCGACGGGGCGCCGGTCTTCTGTGTGCCGTTGGTCGATCCCGTCGGCGGGGTGAGCGTATGCGAGGGCATGCTGATCGAGGGCCCGCAGGGCTGGGGTGAATTCTCGCCTCCTTTGGGCGTTACGGACGAACAGGCTGCGCGGTGGCTGACCGCGGCGATCGAGGTCGGGACCGTCGGGTGGCCGGACCCTTCGCGCGGGCGGGTTCCGGTGGCGGTGACGGTGCCTGCCGTTTCTGCTTCGCGGGCCGCCGAGATCGTGGCTTCGTCCGGGTGTGCGACGGCGGCGGTGCGGGTGGGGGAGACGTCGTTGGATTCGGATCTCGCCCGGGTGGCGGCGGTACGGGAAGTTTTGGGGACGTCCGGGTCTATCCGGGTTGACGCCAACGGGGCCTGGTCTGTGGATGACGCCGCCGTCATTGTGCCCCAATTGGACAGTGCGGCAGGCGGATTGGAATTCGTCGAACAGCCCTGCTCGTCTTTGTCGGACGTCGCCTTGCTGCGTCGGCGAGTGGATGTTCCTCTGGCGGTGGATCAGTCGATCTGGCAGTCGTCTGAACCTCTGGCGCTCGGGTTGGACGACGTGGTCGACGTCGCCGTGCTCAACGTCGGTGGGCTGGGCGGGGTGCGCCGGGCGTTGCGGATCGCCGAGACCTTCGACCTGCCGTGTGTGGTGTCTTCTGACGTTCAAGCCAGCATTGCCATTGCCGGGGGACTGGCACTGGCCGGGGTGCTGCCCGACGCCGGGTTTGCGCATTCTCTGGGTGGTGCGTTGTTGTTGGACGGGGATGTGGTCAGCGAGGCCCGGCACCTGGCGCCGGTGGACGGATGTCTTCCGGTGGCGCCGATGCCGGGGGCGCCGGATCTTTCCCGGCTTGAGCAGTTCGCGGCCACCGATGCAGGGATGGTGGCGCGGTGGCGGGGGTTCTTGGGGGCGGTGCAACGGTATTTGTAGTGGCCTGGTTGGGTCACGCCCAAAGCACACCGACAGATCGGCAGCGACCGCTTCGGCCCCGGCATTTCGTCGGGGGTGCCGCTTATCATAGGGCAGCCGATTCCTAGCCCCGGGGGACTAGCGATTCGAGGCACACAGTTGGGGGGACTGTCATGGCAAGTAAGGATTCCAACGACGGCTGCGCCACGGTCGCAGGCGGCGCCGTCATCTTTGTCATCATGGCTATCGCGGCGATCCCGAAAGAGATCTGGATCGTCCTGGGGAGCATCGTGGCCGTGGTGCTGGTCATGGTGCTCGTCGGCAAGGCCGTGGAAACCTACGAGAAGTCCCGCGCCGAAGCCGACAAGCGCGAACGTGCCGCCCAAGCCGCGAAGACGGCCGCGGATAAGAAACAGCGTGAAGAGGCCGTTCGCAAGGCGAAACAGCAACTGATCGACAAGATCGGCGAAAAGAACGCCCTCCTTGTGCAATCCGCGCGGACCTCGGTGAAGAAGGTGAAGGACTCCGAAGCGGCCCGGGCCGGCTGGCTGGGCGACGTCGACTTCACTGCCGACATCATGGACGTCATCGAGAACTTCGCGAAGGCACAGGATCTGCGCAAGGTTGCCGACAAGTTGGGGGCCTTGGACAATCCCAGCGCCGACGACAAAAGGATCTTCACCGAGGCGAAGGCGACAGCGGAAAAGTTGGAGCACCGCGGCATCGAGCGAGTGCGGCTGATCGGGAAGTGCGCGGCAGAGACCAAGCTGATCGACGAGTCGCTGGAGAAAGAGCGCAAGGACGCCCGCACCGCAGAGCAGCGCGCTGAGTTGCATGCCCAGTTGAACGCGATGCTCTATGGGATCGATGCGGCACCGGCCGCCACGCAGGCCGATTCGACCGCAGACGCGGTCATAGCGCGAGTCCAGGCCTACCGCGAGATCAAGGACCAGATCCACCAGGCCCGCGGGCTCTGATGACAGCTGGTCCACGGGGGAGATGACGATGAAGATGATCGCAAAGATCACGAGCTCTGCAGCAACGGTCGTGCTGTTCGGCGGCATGACGATCGCGTTCGCGCCGGAAGCCGTTTCCGGCCCCGAATGCACCAACCAACAGCCCTACCCGAATTCACCCCTGCGCATCTGCACCGGCTATGGACAGTCCTGCTCAAGGTCGATCTGCAGTTACCCGCCGGGCACACCGGGCCGGTGGGGGACCGACGGGCATTACACGCCGTGCACATATCAGAACGGGTGCTGACAAGGATCCGCCGGGCACTAGCCGGCCGAGGGATGAACCACGACCGGATAGCCGTTGTGCAACGCCGCAATGGTCGGCCCCGGTGTCAGTACCGTGACCTGCTCGACTCCGAGGTCGGCCGGTGAGGTGGGGTCGACGTAACCCCCTGGGGTCCAACGGTGTAACTCCCCCAACCACTTGAGCCGGTAATCGCCTTCAGACAGTTCGATGAAAGCGCCTTCGGGCAGCGACGCAACGGCAGCCGTCAAATGCGGGCCCTTGCGCGCGGCGTTCAGTTTTGCATCGAGCTCCCCGGCCCCGCCGATCCTGATCTCGCGATTCACAGCAGCCAGATACGCCTGGTATTGCTCGCGTCGACAGGTGTTGCAGGGGCGGTGCCCGGCCGCCAACGCAACCGCCTCATCGAGGAAGAACAGTTTGGCGTACCTGCGGGGTTCCTTCAGATCGCGTTTGAAGTGCAGGTCACAGATGAGCCAACGCGGGGCGCTGGTCCGGTTGCCCATGAACAGTCCGCGCTCGGGAGTCGCGAAGATCTCCCCGTTCGGTGCAACGCGATTGCGTTGCGGTCCAGATGTTTTGGAGACGGGCGTGACGGGTGTCGGCGCTACGGGTCGAGGAGCCAGTGCTGGGGCTACGGCTGCTAGCGGATTTTCGACGGCCGGCGGTTGGGCAGGGCTGGTATCGCCCTCGGCTGCGGCGAATGCGTCGTGGAAGCGGTCCATCAATCCGTAGCGAGCGATGACAAGGTCGGCGAATTTGAAGAACGGGCGTTTCCTCCATTGCGTAGCGCCTTGCCCCGTCGGCCCCAGGCTGAAGTTGGCGCGGCGCCAATCGACCACTGCTGATCGCCCATCGGCCCGGTCCACCACTCCTAAGGCATGCACCTTGCCTTGCTCAGTGTCTGGATCCCAGGATGCGATGACGATGCCGTCGAGTCGTTTGATCCTCGCGATCAATTCCGGCGGCGATTTGAGGACGGGGCTTTCAATGATGCTCGCAGCATCAGTCCCGTTGGTTGGCTCGAGACGGTAAAACCTGTTGTTCACGATCACCGGTTCCTACTCCTCATCGCAGCCCGGGCAGACCCCGCTGACCGACAGCTCGTAGCTGCTGCACTGCGGGCACCGGATGGCATCCGGCTTGGTGGACTCACCGGCCGGGCCGCGCACGCTGACGTCGCGGTGCTCCGGATGGGAGACCAGCCAGGTCTTCTTGCGGGTGCTGCTGAGACGAACCTCGTCGGCCTTGCCGATGAAGCCCTGCGCCTCGGCCTCGGTGAACCCGGTGGTGCAGCCCCAGTGGATGCGCAACTCGCCGGTCCCGTCACGGCGAATGGCGGCGATGTAGCGGTAGTCCGCCGGTACGAACTCGAAGCCGGCGATGCCGATCTCGTCGCAGAAGGTTTTCACGAAGGCGCGGTTCTCGTCGGGGAACCGTGCCTTCGACCAGGCGGAGACGAACGAATCTTCGGTGGTGTCCATGGCCGATGAGGATAGGAGCTGGGGCCGACAGAACCCGGTCACCGGTCTGCTTGCCGCGAAATCGCTTGTATTACAGGTCTACGGGGGTACCGCATTCGCGATCGCGCTCGGGGCGAGTGCGTCGTAGGCGCGTGCCGCCGGCTTGCGACCTGACGTAAAGCGGCCAACCCGCACCAGCGCTCCCGACGTTTGGCCCGTTTTCCTCCGGGTACCCGGTTGCGATGTTGCTCGACCCCGAACAGCCTTGGATCTGCGCCCCACCCGGTGCCCCGCAGTCGCTGTCGCCATTCGAATCCCGGACTACCACGCTCATCGTGCTGTGGTCCACGCTGGTGATCGCGACCCTGATCTTGGTGGTCTGCTGGACGTTCTTCATCTAGATTTGCCCGGCGGCAGGACCGCCGAGAACGCCCGCATCACCGTTCGCTTGACCGCCGACGCCGCCGCAGACGGACGTCGGTGCGCGGAGTCGTCGAGGCTCAGGGTGTCGCCCTCGGCGATCCGGCCGGGAGCCAGCACGTTGCCGTAGACGCCAAGGCAGCGCCGCGAGTGGGCGGCGATGGTCCGGGTCACCGCCGGGTCGCGGGGTAGGCCGGGTTGTTCGTGGGAGGGCATCACGCACCGGACGGTCGGAATCAGCGGTGTCAACGCGATGTGCGGCCCACGCACCACCCCGCCGCACCAGGCCAACTCGGGTTGGACGGTTCCGTCGGCGCCGGGGGAATCAATAAGGACGGTCGGCCGGAAGCGCCGGACGTCAAACTCCGATCCTGGCGCCAGCACCGACATGGCTCGGAGCGCCTGCTCGGTGAGCAGATGCACCGGGTAGGCATCCACATAGCTGCCGAGTGGGGTGGCGTAGCGGGTGATCTCGGCGAGCTTCTTGACCGGGAACATCGACAGGTCGGGCAGTGGTTCCTCC
>CAZRFC010000139.1:0-1345 GCA_964598975.1 uncultured Mycobacterium sp.
GGCCGCGATCTCCACCAACTCGACGGCGGTGTACGACTCGAACCGGAGCTTGCGGTTGAAGCGCCCGGCTAGGCCGGGGTTCACCTTAAGGAACTCATCCACCTCGCGCTCGTAGCCCGCACCGATGAAGCAGAAACTGAAGCGGTGCACCTCGAGCGCGACCAGGAGTTGGTTCACCGCTTCCATCCCAATCATGTCCGGGCGGCCGTCGTGATGCCGTTCGACCAGGGAGTAGAACTCATCGAAGAAGAGGATCCGCCCGAGCGAACGGTCAATCAGCTCATTGGTTTTCGGCCCCGACGAGCCGATGTGCTCGCCGCAGAAGTCCGAACGCTTGACCTCGATTATCTCCGGATTGCGGACGATGCCAAGGCCCGCGTAGATCTTTCCCAGCGCCTCCGCGGTGGTGGTCTTGCCAGTGCCGGGCGGACCGACGAGCAGCATATGGTTCGTCTGATTCGTCACCGGCAGTCCGTGCTCCAGGCGAAGCGCCCGCACCTCAATCTGGTCCTCGATCTCGGCGACTGCGCGTTTCACTTCCGCAAGGCCAACCTGGTTGTCCAGCAGTGCGCGGCCTTCCGCCAGTAACTCGGCCCGGCGCTCCCTGTTGTCCGCTTCGGAACGCGCCTCTTGGGACTGCTCGGTCGTGACGTCCCATTTGTTGCTTCGGCTGTTGATCGAATCCTCGTCAGTGATGACCAACTGCACCCGAGCGTCAGACAGCGCCCGCTTGGCGGATTCGATCAGGGCACCGTTGATGGAGGCTTTGGAAAGCCACACCTGGGCCTGGGTCTCGTCGCCGAGTTGGCGGTGCGCCATACCGCGGATGTAGGCGAAATCGGCCGCTATGACCGGAAATTCTGCCGGATCTATCACCGCTACAACGGTTTCGAGCAAGCTGCGCCGGATGGCCGCAGGCCCGGCCGGCTCGGACCGCAGTTCGATCCGGTCGGTCCAGTCCAGTGCGACCCGGGCCTGGCCCAGATGGGCGGCGGCATGTGCGGCGAGAACGTTGGTACCGGCCGAGACGGCCGTCATGATCACTGCCTGCGGGGGTAGGACCCGGGCAGCCTCAGCGATGACATCCGGCCAGCGCTGGCTGGCGAACATCAGGTAGGCGCGCACATACTGGCGCCATTGGTGATTCTCCCAGCCGTCCAACAAGGCCGGGTCGTCAAGCAGAGCCTCGGCCCTGTCGAATTGCTCGTCGTCGATGAGTGCGCTGGCTAGTGCGATTCCGACGTGGGATGGCTCCGTCATGGTGATGGACAAATACGGACCGGCCTTGACGGGGGCAGCCAGATTTATCCCGAGGCGGTTCGTCTCCCGATGCATCCGAGCACCG
>CAZRFC010000139.1:1355-10214 GCA_964598975.1 uncultured Mycobacterium sp.
CTGCTCGAGCGTGGAAAGTGTTTCGTCGCCCGCCGCGATCCTGCCCAGCCAGGCGTCGGCCATCGTCGGGTCGATCTCGGTTGCTTCCCGGAAGAGTCGGCGCGCCGACGCCGCATCCTTCTCCAGGACCGATATGGCTCGGTCGAAACATCTGCGTGCGGCGACGGTGGACACCCCGGTGGTCATCGACTACTCCGCCATCTCCAACTCGATGGCCCGGGAATCTTCTGACACGTAGAGCTTTTCCGCGCGAAAGAACTCCACTTCGACGTCGTAGGTGTGACCGGCGGCCGTTATTTCGACGCTCTGCGGTCCGGTTTGGGAAATAACCACATTCGCCTCCGAGTGCACTGCGGACCCGGGTGGACCGACCGAAATCACGGTAGGTGGCCGAGGGGCGGGCGGAACGGTTCCGTCGATGACGCTGACGGTGGTTGCCGCGGCGGGACGTGGATGCTCGATAACGGCAATATTGGGCATTCGGACAGTCGCCCAGCGCTGCAGGTCGGTGGTGTGTACGGTGACGCGTTCCCCCGCACCGGCGGTCCTGATGATGATCCGCTTGGCGATGGCGTCCTCAGCCGCGATGTGCACGCGGCATTGCTCTGCGGGATCGCTCAGTGGCAGGGCCAGACGGCTGCCTTCGGGTGTTTTGCCGAGTAGTACGCCGGACGGTCCCACCGGAACGACCAATGACCGCGGCAGCGGTCCACGGGCCAGCCCTCGCAGTCGCGGGCGCGGCCCGCACATGTTGGCGGCGGCCGCCTGTGCCTGCTCACCGGGAAGTGGTTGCAGCACAACGGCGGGCGGCGCAGTAGGGGGCTGCGGGGTCCGCACGGTCACTGTCGCTGTGACGGCGCCGTCACCGAATAGGGTCAGATTCTGGACGATCCCATCCGCACGCAGTGCCCAGGCTTGCGCGAGTGTTTCGGTGCTGATGTCGGCGGGCCGATAGGCGTACGTGGTCTGCCAGCCCCCGTCGCTGCGAACGCTGTTCCATCGCCGGTTGTGCGACTCCAGGGCATTGACGCCTAACCGTCGCTCCAGTTCGAGTATGTCCGTGGCAGTCGCGACCTTGGCTCGTATCCCGTTGCAGCGAAGCAGCATCGAGACGCGCTGCGCCGCTGCCAACGTGCAGGCGCCCACCGTGGTGCGCCACTGCAGGGCATCCCCGTTGTCCAGGGCGCGGATCCTGAGGATCAGCCAGGTCTCTCGCTGCCCGGCATATGCCGGGCTGCCGATCAACGTGTCGTAGACACGCGGGTAGTCCCCGGTGGAACGGCGGCGGGCACCAGAACTGACAACTGAGATCGACTCCAGGTTCAGGCCCAGGCTCTGGCGCATCGTGGGAAGCAGTCCGGCTATGTCGACTGTGTTGTCCGTCTCCACTCCCGACGAACCGGTGAAAATCGTGGGCAGGTGTGGTTTTCCCAGGATCTGGACCACCGCGACGGCGACCCCGTCCTGAAATCGGATGCCGCCGCCTGCGCGGTCATTGGCCACGGTCACCGGGTCAGCCAGTTCAAGGTGTCGGTGACGCCGTAAGTAGAGTTCGAGCCACGACCACAGCGGCTGACGGCGCCACGGTATGACACCGAACAGCAATCCCAATGTCAGGCCGACGGCAGCACCGGGATATCCGCCGAACGCCCAGCCGAGCAACGTCGCGATGAAGACGGCGGCGATGACGGCGATCCGGATCAGTTCTCGCACCGCGTCCTCCTCGCCCTGGAGATCAGACTGGCCAACACCACCGCGGCCGCGACGACTCCGGCGAATCCCAGGGCCATCGTCCGGGCTCGGTGGTCCGGCGGGGCCGGTGCCTGCGGCGGCGTCAACACCCGGGCCTGGGCATCGGTTGATGTTCGGTCGCCGGCCGGCACGTCGAAGGTCAGCGCGGCCACCGGGTCGACGACACCGTAGCCAACCTGGTTGTCGACACCGCGGGCCGGATTGTGCGCGGTTTGCAGGATCCGGTTGATCACCTGGTGCGCGCTCAGTTGGGGGTATTTCGCCCGCACCAGTGCGGCAACTCCGCTGACATAGGCTGCGGAGTAGCTGGTTCCCCAGAACGGGATGTCTTTTTCTCCCGGCCGGGATGGCGGATAGGCGTTGGCCGGACCGCCTTGCGGTGAGAGGCCCATGATTCGGACACCGGGTGCCGCCACGGCCACCCATGGTCCGGCCAGGCTCTTGCCCAGCGGCGCACCGGTGGTGTCGACACCACCGACCGAAAGAACGTAGTCGCCGAACCACGACGGGGACGACACCGTCTTGACCTGCCGCCAGTCCCGGGGATCTTTCGAGTCGAGCGGATTGAAGGCGGGATTCTGCGCGCAGCCGTCCTCACCTTCATTTCCTGCCGCAGCGACGACGACCGCGTCCTTCACCGTCGCCGCGTACCACACCGCGGCACCGAGCGACCGCTGGTCGAGCGGGTCAACCGCCGAAACACACGCTGTGACACTGACGTTGATCACCTGGGCGCCCATGTTGGCGGCGTGGACGACTGCCCTGGCAAGGGTCGACACCGTCCCCGCCTTCCGGCGCGCGTCCGTGTCGCCCGGCCCGGGGCTCTGCGGCTCAAACGCCCTCGAGGACTGCCGGATCGAGATCAGTGTGGCGTGCGGGGCAACCCCCGCCACCCCATCGGGAGCGCTGGGCGCGGCAGGCGAACGCGTCGGCTGGGGGCTGCCCGGCGTTGGCGGCGCTGGTGGGCTGCCCGGTGGGGGCGTCGGGGCCGCGCCAACGGGTGGGCCGCCGGCCGGGGGCGGAAACGCGGGTGCGGGCGGCATCGGCGCGGGCATGGGCGATCCCGACGGCGCCGCGGAGATCAGCGAGGCGACCGCGGTTCCATGGGCGTCGCAGTCGGAGAGGCCGTCACCTCCCATGATGTAGTCACCGCCCGGGACGACCGGAAGCCGCGGGCTGGGATGCACCCCGGTGTCGATAACCGCCACCGTCACGCCGTTGCCGGTGGAGTGCTGCCAGGCATTGCCGATGTTGAGCATGGTGAACCCCGGCGCCGGCAGACCGACATTGGGCTCAGCGACGGTGGTGGTGCGGGCGCAGACATTGCTCTGCCGCATCGCCTGCTCTGGTCCGGGGGTCCCGTCCGGCGGCACCAGGGCCGGATCCACCTTGGGCGGTTCGACTGCCAGAGCGTGCGGCGCATCGGACAGCATTGCTGTCAGTACGACCACCATCGCGGTCGCGAGGATCCGAATCCAGTTCATCGCATCCGCACCCAGGCGAACAGACCGCCCACCCACGCGGCCATCGGGAGCACGACAACGATGGCGGCCAACTCCAGCCATTCGGCGACCATTCGCACCAGCGGTGTGAACCGGGTCACCGGCACCAGCACCGCTGCCGCGAGTCCGGCGCCGCCAAAGGCCGCCAGTAACAGGACGCCCCACAGCAGCGGTGCGACGGCCTCGGGCGGGTAGGACAGCACGTAACGCGCCACCCCTGCACATACCGCGGCCGCCGAGCCGCACACCAGGGCGACCGCTTGACGGCGATCGGCGAACGCGCGGGCGCGACTGAGGTAGATCACGACGAACAGCACGCCGACGACCGCGGCCCCCGCACTGCGCGGTTCGCCGGGGATCAAGGTGGCCCACACCGCGGCGGGGAGGGCGACGGCGGCCGCAATGCAGATGCCGGTGAGGACCCTATTGGCCCGCCGCGCCGCCGCGGCGATCACTACGCCACGGGGTGTGGCGTCGGTGTCGTCATTCTCAACGCTGTCGTCGACCGGTTCCACCGCGTCCACCGCCATGCCATTGCTGCGTCGGAACACATCGCGGCCGGTGATGGAACCGAAGTGCGGCGGCCGGATCCGGGCCGTCCACAGGGCAAGGGTCGGAGCAGCACCCAACAGGAGCAGCAACCCGACCAATGTCAGCATCGCCAGCCGGTTCGCTGCGACCGGCTGCCACATTCGCACCGCAGCGTTGAATCCCCCTATGGCACAGAGGGTTACCGCAGCGGCGGCGATCGTCACATGTCGGTCACCGGCTGCGAGCAGTCCACCAATGAGGACCGCTGCTGCAAGAGCGCCGACGAAGAGATGTGCTCCGCCTACCGCACCGGGCGCCGCCGCCGACAAACCGACGGCCAGCAACGGGGTGGCCAGCCAGGCCAGACCGCTGGACAACTGCGACTCCTCGGGCCACCATCGCCACACCGCGAACGCGCCGAAGGCGACCACCGCACCGAACCCAAGGACCAGCATCGCAATCGCCCACGAGTCGGTGTGCAGGCGGGTACGAACGGCCATGCCGATCGTTGCCATCACGATCATCGCGAGGATCCCCAGTGCCGTCATGACCGCGGTGTGGGCGTTGACAGGTTGGAACAGCTTCTTCCCGGTATACGCGAGCGCGGTGGACAGCGCCTCACACTGCGGCTCAAACGATTCACCGGCCGCAGCGGGAGCCAAGACCAGGGTGTCGCCGTCTTCGACGCCCAGCTCGTCGAGCGTCTTGGTGACGTCGAGACGGGTTCCGTTCGCCCGCTGCAATTCGTAGGCGCCGCCCGCTTCCAGCGCGGCGGCGCCCCGGCGCCTCAGGTCGTCGCTGAGTAGGTCGACAATGTTGTCGAGGAACACCTCAACCGGCACCGCGGCCGGATAGACCTGGGAGACAAGGTGTTCGCCGCAGATCACCGCGACCGCGCAGCGAGCCGGGAAGGCGACTGTCGCCATCAGCGCGGCCTGTCGGCGTCGGGCACGTACTTGTCGGCGAGGGCGGCGGTGATCTCGAAGAGTCGCAGGCGGGTCTTCTTATGCAGTTCGTTTGCGGTGTCGATGATGCCGCCCTTGGCCAGGTGCGGGTCGTAGGGCATGAACTCCACCGTGGCGCCGGACTGGCTGAATCGCTCCGTCAGGTAGTCGCGAGAGTCCTTCTCATAGCCATTGCGGCTGTCGTTGAGAACGACCATGCTCCGGGACACCAAGTCGTGGTAACCCATCGAGCGCAACAGGTCGATGGCGCGGGTCACCGGAAGAGAGGTGTCGGCGGTCAGTCCGGAGACGAATACCAGCGCATCGGAGGAGTCCAGGACGGCCTTCATCACCGGATGCTCGAGGTCGTCCGAGGTGTCGACCAGGATGACGTTGTGGGTGCGGCGCAGTCGCGACAGGATGCCGCTGAACATGGCCGGCACCAACGGTCGCGGCTGGTCCGAGGCTCGATTTCCGGCCAGCACATCCAGGCCGATGGTGTTCTGCCCCAGATGTTCCCGGATATCGGCGTAGCCCTGAACGTCGGTGTCGTTGAGGACTGCCGCGTAGTCGCCAGGGGGTGCCTCGTCGATGCGGCCGGCCAGGGTGCCGAAGCCCGGGGCTGCGTCGATGGCGACGACGTTCTCCGGCCGGCATTCGCGGAAGATTCCTCCCACACAAGCGGTCATCGTCGTCTTGCCAACCCCGCCCTTGCCTGAGACGAAGGCGATGACGTACTGCTTCCGGATATGGCGGCGGATCCGGTCCCGAAGTTCGCGATAGTGACGCTCAGCCGGCGACTCTCCCGGATTGACCTTCTTGCCCGAGACGTTGTGGACCAGCTTGCGCCAGCCCGAACCCGGCGGGTTCTTTCGGGGCGCCACCATGTCTGAGATGCGCAGAGTTCCGGACACGGATTCCGCTGAGCGAACCGCGATGCCGGTGGTGCCCGAGCCTGTCGGCCCCTTCCAGGAATTACTCATCTAGACAGCCTTTCGGTGTGAATGCCACAGCTCTTGAGCAGGCAGGTTCCGCAGCATGGTCAGCACGGCGGAGGAAATGTTGGAGCTTGACCCGGGGCTGACGATCATCCATGTTTTGCCGTCGCGCTTGACGTGTTCGGATACCAGCCGCCCCTCGGGGGTATCGATGATCGTGACCGCTCCAGACTCGACGTGGGCACGCATCGGACCGGCTCCCACACCCGCCTGAATCGCCACCGCGGACGCCTGGGCAGAGCGTTGGCGGTCGGAGGCCAAGGTGAGTGTGGCGATCTGGTCGCCGTCGAAGCTGCTGTCGGCCAGGAAGGCGCGAAGGCTTGCGGGATCGGTTACCGTGCTGAGGATTTCGGCCGCATCGATTGTCGCGGGCTTCAGCGAAGCCGGGGCCATGGGCCCACATAGGCGTTCGATCTGGGTGCTGATCAGTCGGCCGGCTGACTGTTCGCTTGTCGCGGTGCCTGCGCCGCTGAGCCGGATCTGATTTCCGGCTCGTTCCAAGCTGACCCACCATCGGGCAAACCGGGCCAGCAGAATGCGCTCCAATCCGATTTCAGCCGAAGGGGTTTGCACGTACAGCAGCACCGCAAGGTCGCGTCGGGCGAGCACAGTCAGCCATTCCATGACTGTGTCGTCCACCCTTCCGGCGTCGTCGATGACCCTCGCCGCGCGTAATTCTTCGGCAGCCGGGTGGCCCAACACCATGGTCGGGTTTTCGACGCTGGGCAGATGCGGGCGCAGACCGAGTTCCGGCGCAAGCATCTCGATACCGGTGAGCACTTGCAGTGCCCACAGGCCGTCAAGAGTGGTCGTCAGCATTGATGTCCTTGGAGAGAAGATTCCGCACACGGCCGGTGGGGCGCACCCGCTGTGCGCCCCACCGGCTGAGGTTCGTCCGGGCTTAGAAGAGATTGCTCATCTGCATATCGGTGCTGTGTGCACCTTCGTTGACGCTGCTGATGGTCTGACCGTGGTGGCTGACCGTCTGGATGAGGCCCTGAAGGCCGTGCAGCATCTGCATCTGCGCCTCGTGAAAGGAGGTCGCCGCCGATCCCTGGAAGAACTCGGCGATCGCGTTGGTGCGCTGCTGGATGTCGTCGTGGATCTCCATCAGTTGGGCCGCGCGGGTGCCGACATCGGAGGCGAAGTCGGCGACGGCGCCGTGGTTGTAGGTGATGTTTTCCGACATGAGTGGTCCTTTCGAGAGGGGGGAAGGTCAGGCGTTCGCGGCGAAACTGGTCAGGCTGTGGGCGGAGTCGGCCTCGTGCTGTTCCATCAGGGAGGCGGCCTGGCTGAGGCCGTGGGCCAACCGGGTACCGCCGGTGATGGTCTGCTGAAGGTCCTGGTTGATCTGCGCGGCGGTGTTCACCGACGCCAACGACGCCTGGCCGCCCCAGACCGCGGAGCCGAGGCCCTCGTGGTGGCTGAGATAACCGTTGGCGATGGCGGTGGCATGCTGCAACGCCGATTCGATGGCCTGTTGGGTGCTGCGCAGCACCTCTGGTGTGACTACGAGGCTCATGTGTTTCGATTTCCTTTGCTGGGTTGTGATTGCGGCCGGGTGTCGACCTGGGAATCCACCTGAGTATTGAACGGGTGGCGAGAACTGTCACTTCACCCTGTGGCAAACATCGGCTTTCCGCGCCTCCCCTGGATTGACATTTGCTAGCTGTGCTTTGTGGATAACCGGCCAGCGGTGGATACGATGCGCGCCCGTGGTACCTCATCCTTGGTGGTGTCACCTTTGCTGGTCCCAAGCATTCCGGCTTGGGCCGGCGACACGGGGACCGCCCCGGCACCCGCCGTCGTGGTGGGTCCGCGCAGTTCAGCGGTGCTGAGCAGTCCTGCCTTGAGGCTGGCCGGCCTGCCGCTGCCCTCCGGGGGGAAACTGCTGTTGGGGCGTACGTAGTTGGTGGGCCCCGCGTTGGTGAACCCGGCGTTGGTGAGCCCGGCGCCCGGCACCCCACCGCCTCCGACGCCCAGGCCGGATCCCGCCGCCGTTCCGCCCAACCCCGCGGGGACACCACCTGAGCCGCCGGCCAGAACCCCACCCGGAAGACCGGCGTCGGCCAGCATCGGGGCGGACATCCCGACGTCATCGGGGAGCCCGGGCCCGGAGCTTCCGCCGAGCTGTCCGAGCATCGACTGCGGGAGGCCGGTCAGACTCTGAAGGGCCTGGATGGGCGCCTGGAACATTCCCAGCAGGGGTTGCGCGGTGGACTGCAGGGGCTGCGCCATCGACGAGGCCAGTTGGCCGGCCGCCTGAGCGGGAGCTGCGGCACTGTCGCCGGCCAGTTTCGCGGCCTGGCCGGATTCCTTGATCGCCTCGCCGGCGGCGGCCTGGGCGGCGGTTTCGGCCACCGCAGCAGCTGCTGATGCCGGGGCGGCGGGCGACGCACCCGGTGGGGCGAGCGGGGGCGGGACGGCCAGCGCCGGTAGCAGCGCATTCAGTGTGGAGCCGTATGCGGCGCCCGCGCTGGCGTTGTGGGGCCAGTATTCGCCGAAGTACTGCAGGTCCAGCGCCACGATGACAGGCGTCAACGCACCGAGGACCAGCGGATTCATCGCTACGTCGGCTGCCTGCTCGGCGCGGTTGGCCAGGGCCACGGCCGCGGGAATCATCGTCGAGACGGCGGTCTCGTAGGCCGCGACGGCGCTGGCTGCGATCGGCGGCTTTTCTTGCGCCCACCCCGCAAGCAGGTGCAGCGCGGTGTTCAGGCCGCCGGCCGCGGTCGCCGATGCGGCGCCGCCGAGGCCTTCGAAGTTCAGCGCGGTCGCGGCGGTGTTCAGCGTTGACACCGAGGCCGCCATCTCGTTGGCGGCCATCAGCGCCTGCCAGGCCGCCGCACTGGCCAGCGTCGTCGCGGTCCCGGCCGCGCCCGACCCGACCAGCCTCACGTAGTTGGCTTCGGGCGGCGACGACGGCCATGAAGGATCCGGCATGAGGGGGAGACCTACAGCGCCAGAGCGGTGTTGTTAATGGCGTCGGTCGCCGTGTAGGTCACAGCCGCCAGATCCTGCGATCCGGCGAACATGCCGCGGCTTGCCAGGTGTTCTCCGGCGGTACCGATGTAGGTGGCGCCGGCCGCGTTGAGTGCGGCGGCGAACTCGATGGAGTCCAGATCTGCCCCC
>CAZRFC010000140.1:0-10150 GCA_964598975.1 uncultured Mycobacterium sp.
AGAACACCAGCACCCACACCTGGCCGGGGTCGTGGGACACCTGAAGATTCACGAACTGGGTGGCGCCGTCGAACCGGACCACGGTTCCGTCGTCGAGTCGGACCTCCTCGCCGAGGGCCAGATTGACCCGCTTGAGTTTGGTCAGCCGCTTCTGCTCGATGAGCCGGTGGTCGAGGCTGAACAGCGACTGCGGGCGGCCGGTGTCCAGGCCGGCGTCACCGCGATAGATGTCGACCGCAACCGCCGGGTCCCGCATCTCCGGGAAACTGGAGGACAACAGCTTGCCGTCCATCTGCTGGGTCGGCGCGAACAGGCCGGTGATTGCGAGTTGGTTCTTGCGCCGCTTGTCCGGCGGGTACAACCCGGCCGGCGGATCGAAGCGGACGGTCCCCGACGACAGCAACGTCTGGGTGTTGTCGGGCTGGAACTGGATCGTCTGGGTGCGCTTCTGCCCGCCCGGGAACGTGACGGTGAACGTCGGCGCGTAGCCGTGGCCCTGCAGGTACACCCGGTCACCGCCGACCCGCAACGGGTGATTGACCTCCAGCCGGTACGGCCGCCACGTCCCGGTGCTCAGATCCTCGCCGGCCTGATAATCGATGTTCGAGGCGAACGAGGTGGCCTGACCGGTGGGCAGATAGCGGGCCTGAAAGTCGTTGACCCGCACACACATCGGATACAGCGACGTGCCGTCGACATTGTTGCCGGCCCGGAAGGACTCGAACGCCGCCGGCGACGCCGAGCAGAAACCCGGGCCTCCGTTGGCCAGCACGATCACGTTGCCCTCGTAGCCGAACAGCTTGCCGACCGCGACCGCCGCCAGCAGGCCCAGCAGGGAGAAGTGGAAGACGATATTGCCGAACTCCCGCAGGTAGCCCTTCTCCGCCGAGATCTCGGTGATCTCACCCGTCTGCCGGGTCATCCGCCGCCACCCGCGCAACTGGCCGTCGATCCGGGCGGCCACCTCGGCCGGGGTGCCGGTGGCCGTGCCCTCGGCGTGCCGCGGCAGCCGACCCAGGTTTCGGGGGGCGGGCACCGGGGCGGCCCGCAGGCTGCGGAAGTGCTCGATGATGCGCGGGGTCAGGCAGCCCACCAGCGAGATGAACAGCAGCACGTAGATGGCGGTGAACCAGAAACTGGAGAACACGTCGAACAGTTGCAGGCGGTCCAGCCACGGGCCCAGCGCCGGATGCTGGCCGAGGTACTGGTCGACCTTGGATTCGTTGAGGCTGCGCTGCGGCAGCAGCGCCCCGGGGACCGCGCCGAGCGCAAGCAGGAACAGCAGCACCAACGCGGTGCCCATCGAGGTCAATGCCCGCCATCCGCGCCGGGCCAGGCTGATCACGCTCCTCAAATCGGCAGCCTCACATCACTGACGAACGCGTCGCGGACCCAGGAGATGAAGTCGTTCCACAACCCGGTGAGCAGGGCCACCCCGACCGCGACGAGCAGGATTCCGCCGAACACCTGGATGGACCGACTGTGCCGGCGCAGCCAACCGAACGCCGTCACCGCCCACCCGGAACCCAGCGCCAGCAGCACGAACGGGATCCCCAGGCCCAGACAGTAGGCGATCACCAAGGCCACCCCCCGGGCCACGCTGGCGCCGTCGGTGGCCGACGCGACGGCGATCACCCCGGTCAGCGTCGGTCCGAGGCACGGCGTCCACCCCAGTCCGAACACCGCCCCGAGCAGGGGCGCCCCGGCCAGCCCGGCCCACTGCTTCGGGGTGAAGCGGGCCTGCCGCTGCAGGACCGGGATGAAGCCGATGAACACCAGGCCCATGATGATGGTCACCACGCCGCCGATGCGCTGCAGCGCAACCTGATTGGTGATGAGGGTCGTTGTCATCCCGAGGACCGCGACGGTGCCCAGCACGAAGACGACGGTGAAGCCGGCGACGAACAACAGTGCCGAACCGGCCACCCGCCAGCGTCTGCGACGGTCCAGGGCCGCCGTATCGTCGGGGGCGCCGACGACGGCGGCCAGGTAGGACAGATAGCCCGGCACCAGCGGCACCACACATGGTGAAGCGAAAGACACCAGTCCGGCGAGTACGCAGAGTCCCAACGCCACCAGCAGCGGCCCAGCGGCCGCGGTCTCGGCCAGACCGGTCACGACGTGCCCGGCGCGGGTTCGGCCGCCAGTCGTTGCACCACCGGCAGCAAGTCTTCGGCGAGCAGTTCGCGCAGGAACACCGCCGCCACCCGATGCTGACGGTCCAGCACCACCGTCGACGGGATCACCGTGGCCGGGTACTTGCCGCCGAAGGCGATCATGGTGCGCATCGCCGGGTCGTAGATCGAGGGGTAGGTGACCTTGCGGTCGGTGACGAAATCACGCGGGGCGTCGATATCGTTGTCGCGCACATCGATTCCCAGGAATGCCACACCGTCTTTGCGGGTGTCGTCGTACACCTTCTGCAACTGGGCGGTCTCGGCGCGGCACGGGCCGCACCATTGGCCCCAGAAGTTGATCACCACGACCTTGCCGGCGAAGTCGCTCAGCGAGATGGTGCGTGAAGTGTCCATCAGATCCGGCCCGGACAGTGGCCCGAGAGTGCCCCGCGAGGACGGCGGATCGTAGGTGATGTCGGTCTTACCGCCGGGAGCGACGAACTCGAACGTGCCGCCTTGGGCGACGGCGTCGTCACCCGTGGAGCAACCGGCCAGCAGGAGGGACGACAGGATCACCAGGACGAGGACGGGCAGGCGCTTCACCGTCCGGCAAGCTCCGCGTAACCCCAGCCGACGTAGTCTTCGCCGTCGAAGTAGAACGACGTCACCGACGCCAGATTGCACATCCTCCTGGTCGGAAAGTGATGCAGCGGATCGGAATTCATCGCCCGGCGCAGCGTCTCGACCGGCAACTGGTGGCTGACGCAGACGGCCTCATGTCCGGCCGCCTTGATCCGGGCCCGCTCGACGGCCGCCCGCATCCGCACCGCGATCTCGGCGTAGGGCTCCCCCCAGGTGGGCGTGCGCGGGTTGCGCAGATGCCACCAGTTGCGCGGGTCGCGCAGAGCGCCGTCCCCGGGCGAGACCTTCTCGCCCTGAAAGACGTTGTGCGACTCGATCAACGACTCGTCGACGTCGACCACCAGCCCGTGGGCGGCCGCGATCGGGGCGGCGGTCTCCTGCGCACGCTCCAACGGTGAGGCGACGACGTAGACGATGTCGCGCAAGGCCAGCCAGTCGGCGACGGCCTGGGCCTGCGCCTGCCCCCGTTCGGAGAGGTGGTAGTCCGGAAGCCGGCCGTAGAGGATGCCTTCGGGGTTGTGCACCTCGCCGTGGCGCATCACGTTGACGACGGTCCGGCCGGTCATGAGGGTCTCGCGTCCGCGGCGGCCCGGGCTGCCGCCGGCAGCGCGGCCGCGATCCGATCGAAGGCGTCGTCGTCCAAAGCGGCTGAGACGAACCAGGTTTCGAAGGCGCTCGGCGGCGCGTAGACCCCACCGTCGAGCAGGGCGTGGAAGAACGGCGGGAACCTGAAGGTTTCACTGGCTCGCGCCGAGGCGAAGTCGGTGACCGCCTCGCCCGTGAAGAACACCGACAGGAAACTGCCCGCCCTGGCGACCTGGTGCACCACCCCGACGGCGGACAGCGCCTCCGAAAGCAGGCCGGCCAACCGGTCGGCGTTGGCATCGAGGGCGGCGTACACCGCGTCGTCGGCGTGCCGCAGGGTGGCCAGCCCCGCCGCGACAGCGACCGGATTCCCGGAGAGGGTTCCGGCCTGGTAGACCGGCCCGAGTGGGGCCAGTCGTTCCATCACCTCGGTGCGCCCGCCGAACGCCGCGGCGGGCAGGCCACCGCTCATCACCTTGCCGAAGGTGAACAGGTCGGCGTCGACCGGATCGATTCCGTACCAGCCGGATCGGCTGATCCGGAAACCCGTCATCACCTCGTCGACGATGAGCAGGGCACCGTGTTCGGCGGTGATCCGGCGCAGTGCCGCGTTGTAACCCGGCGCGGGGGCGACCGCACCCATATTGCCCGGCGCAGCCTCGGTGATCACCGCGGCGATGCCGTCGCCGAACTTGGCGAAGGTCTCCTCCACCGCGGCGATGTCGGTGTAGGGCAGCACGATCGTGTCGGCCGCCGTGGCGCCGGTGACCCCCGGCGAGGACGGCAGGCCCAGGGTCGCCACCCCGGACCCGGCGTCGGCCAGCAGCGCGTCGACGTGGCCGTGATAGCAGCCGGAGAACTTCACGATCTTGGGCCGGCCGGTGAACCCGCGGGCCAGCCGCACCGCGCTCATGGTGGCCTCGGTCCCGGAGTTGACCAGGCGGACCCGCTCGACCGGCGCCATCCGCGCGACGATCTCGGCGGCCAACTCCGTCTCGCCGGGCGTGGGCGCACCGAAGGACAACCCGTCGGCGGCCGTCCGTGCGACCGCCTCCACCACCGCCGGATGGGCGTGCCCCAGGATCATCGGACCCCACGAGCAGACCAGGTCGACGTAGCGGTTGCCGTCGGCGTCGGTCAGCCAGCAGCCCTGTGCCGACGTCATGAAACGGGGCGTACCGCCGACCGCGCTGAACGCCCGGACCGGCGAGTTCACCCCGCCCGGAATCACCGCGCACGCCTCGTCGAACAACTTCGCGGAGGCAGCCACCCGCTCGCTCATGGCCACCAGTGTCCCAGTCGGGAACGCACTCACGGGCGCGAGGGTACGCGTGCGGCTCCGGTGTGACCAAGGTCCCTATCTGCGCAGGCGAACGAGACATCCCGGGTTTGGTTAAGTTAGCCTAACTTCGTGTCCTCGGTGTCCGATCTCATGCGCCGGCGCCGACTGCAGACCGGTGATCCGGCGGCGGGCGCCGCACGGCTCACGCTGGCCCAACTCGGCGCCGGACAGCGCGCCACGGTGACCGGCTACGACGACCGAATGGAGCCCAGCACCGCCCGTCGGCTCTTCGACCTCGGGCTGACGCCGGGCATCGAGGTGGAGATGGTGCGGCGGGCGCCGATGCGCGACCCGGTCATCTTCCGGGTGGGTGACTACGAAATCGCGCTGCGTGCGGCACAGTCCCGGGGCATCCACGTGGAAGCGGTGCGGTGAGCGGTGCCGATCACTGCGGTGGCGGTGGCGGGCTCAGCACGGCCAACCTGGGGCTGAAGCGGTTCGCCGTCGTCGGCAGCCCGAATTCCGGGAAGACGACGCTGTTCAACGGCCTGACCGGCCTGCACGCCAAGACCGGCAACTACCCGGGTGTGACGGTGGCCCGCTACGAGGGCCGAACCCGACTCGGTGACGACGAGAGCGTCGTCGTCGAAGACCTCCCCGGCACCTACAGCCTGGACCCGATCAGCCCCGACGAGCAGATCGTCGTCGACGTCCTCGACGCCGAGCACCGCTCGGACACCGGGCGCGGACGCCCGCGGGTCGACGTTCCCGACGCGATGCTGGTGACCCTCAACGCCACCACACTGCGCCGCTCGCTGGGCCTGCTGGCCCAGTTGCTGCAGACCGGGCTGCCGGTCTGTGTGGTGCTGACCTTCACCGACGATCTGGCCCGCCGCAACGGCACCCTGGATGTCGCGGCGTTGACCCGTGCGCTGGGTGTTCCGGTGGTGACCGTGGTGGCCGGTCACCGCGACGGGTTGGCCGACCTTCGGCACGTGATGGCCCGCTCGGACTCCTGGACCGCGCCGGTGGTGCTGCCTCCCACCGAGCCGGCCGAGGTGAGCGCATGGGTGGACTCGGTGCTCGAGTCGTCGAACTACCAACTGCCGCACGTGGACATCCGCACCCGACGGATCGATTCGGCGGTGCTGCACCCGGTGCTGGGCACCGCGATCTTCCTACTGACGATGTTCGTGTTCTTCCAGACCATCTTCACCGTCGCAGCGCCCCTGCAGGACTACGTCGAGACGTTCTTCGGCTGGCTCGGCGGGTTGGTCGCCGAGCATGTTCACGTCGGCTGGCTGTCGGCGTTCCTGTCGCAGGCCGTCGTCGGCGGTGTCGGCAGCGTTCTGGTGTTCGTGCCGCAGATCGCCCTGCTGTTCCTGCTCATCGCGATCCTGGAGGGGACCGGCTATCTGGCTCGCGCGGCGTTCCTGATGGATCGGGTGATGGCCCGCGCCGGCCTGGAGGGCCGTGCGTTCGTGGCGCTGCTGTCGTCGTTCGCCTGCGCCATCCCGGGCATCATGGCGACCCGATCCCTGCCGTCGGCCCGAGACCGGCTGGCGACCATGATGGGTGCGCCGCTGATGACCTGCTCGGCACGGCTGCCGGTCTACATCCTGCTGGTGAGCCTGCTGCTGCCGTCGGATGCCAAGGTCGGGATCTTCAATGCCCGCGGCGTGGTGATGTTCGCGCTGTATTTCCTCGGCGCGCTGTCGGCGATGCTCGTTGCGGCGGTGTTCAAGAAGCTCACCTCCCGTGGTGGACCGGTGCTGCCGTTCTACATGGAGATGCCGCCCTACCAGCTGCCCCGGCTGAAATCCGTTGGCGCCGAGGTGTGGACGGCGGCGTCGGCGTTCCTGCGCAAGGTCACCTCCATCATCCTGGCCACCACCGTCGTGCTGTGGGTGCTGTTGAACCTGCCGCTGCACAGTGCCGCCGATATGGCAGCCGCCGGGGTGGACACGACCGACGACGTCGCGGTCTCCGCCTACGTCCTGGACCACTCCTATGCGGCGTCGGTCGGCAAGGCCGTCGAGCCGGTCTTCGAGCCACTGGGCTTCGACTGGCGGATCAACATCGGCATCCTGTCCTCGCTGGCCGCCCGCGAGGTGTTCGTGGCCACCCTGGGTCAGGTCGCGGCGGCGGAGAACCCGGATGAGCCCGCCGCGGCGCTGCGCGAGATGCGGGTGCAACAGGGGCCCGGCAATCCGGAGGGGGCGGGCCGGGTGCTGTTCGACGCGCCGACCATCGCCGCCCTGCTGGTGTTCTTCATGTATGCGTTGCAGTGCATGTCGACCGTGGCGGTACTGCACCGGGAGAGCGGTTCGTGGAAATGGCCCGCCCTGGCATTCGGTTACATGTTCGCGCTGGCCTGGTTGCTGGCATTGGCGGCGCGCACCGTCGTAGCCGCCTTCGTGTGATGATCGGCGTCCACGCCGAACGGGTGAACGGCGACGACCGGGTGGTCCGCTGGGTGATGCCGGCCGGCACCCTGCCCCACGGGCGGGTGCGCCGAGCGCCGGAGGCGCTCGGCGAAATCCTTTGCGACGGAACCATTTCCGATGCCCTGGTGGAACACACCGCGGTGTGGCTGTGGCTGCGGGAGGGACTGTCCTGGTCGACGTGCGGCAGCATGGTGCAGCGCGCCCTGCGGGAAGCCCTGGCCGACCCGGGCGGCTGGGAGATCGATCCGGCACCCGGCGAGGTGCTCGAACGCGTTACCGCCGATCTGCTCGCCGGGACGGTCGGCGACTTCGTCCGTTCGCACGGAGGTTCGGTGGCCGCGCACCGGGACGGCGATGACGTCGAGGTCCACCTCGGCGGGGCCTGCGAGCACTGCCCGGCGGCCGAGCACACCCTGCGGTTGCGATTGCTCGATGCCCTGCGGCGGCGCTGCCCGGATGTCGTCGAGTCCGATCGGGGCCGGGGGCGGCTGCGATTGCACCTCGGCACGGAGTGATCCACACCACTGGTACAACCACTTGACGTGTATCCAGTACACCGGGCATGATTCGGGTATGGATCTTCAGCCCATCGCCCGCAGTGCGGTGTCCGACACGGTCTACGGCCAACTGATCAACGAGATCCTCACCGGCCGCATGCCAGCAGGTGAGGCGATGCCGTCGGAGCGCGAACTCGCGTTGGCCTTCCAGGTGAACCGCCATGCCGTCCGCGAGGCGCTCAAGCGGGTCCAGCAGGCCGGACTGATCCGGATCAGCCACGGCGGCAAGACGCGGGTGCTGGACTGGCGCAGCAACGTCGGCCTCGAGGCACTCAGCGCCCTGGTCGCCGCCGGCGTGGTTCCGGCCGACGCCATCCTGGGCGACGTGGCGGTCATGCGGCGGACCATCGGCGCCGATGCTGCCCGGCTATGTGCGCAGAACGCCACCGACGAGCAGTTGCGCGCGGTCACCGACGCGGCCCGCGACTACCCCGAGGGCGGCGGCGAGGGGGCGGACCTGGATTTCTGGACCGCGGTGGTCGACGGCTCGGGAAACCTCGCCTACCGGCTGGCGCTGAACACCCTCGTCACCGCCATCAACGACATCGGTGCGGCGATGATCGCCGAACTGGGCGCGGCCGAATTGGGTGACCGCGACGCCCACGTCGCGCTGGCCGAGACGATCGCCACCCGAGACTCCGACGGCGCCTACCGCCAGGCCCACGACATGCTCTCCTCTATCATCACCGCCCTCGAGATCCCAGGAGTCAAGTGAGATGGCCGAGATAATCCTCTACGCCATACCGGTTTTCGTGATCTGCATGATCCTGGAGGCGGCCGCGTTCTATCTGCTTCCCGATGACGAGACCGACGGGGCGCTCGGTTACGAGCGACGCGACACCGCCACCAGCCTGAGCATGGGGATCGGCAGCGTACTGGTCAACGTCGGCTGGAAACTGGTGGTGCTGGCCGCCTACACCGGCGCCTACCTACTGGCGCCGTTTCACCTGCCGGCCGACAACCCGCTGACCTGGATCGCGCTGTTCTTCGCCGACGACTTCGCCTACTACTGGTTCCATCGGACCCATCACGAGATCCGGGTGTTCTGGGCCAGCCACGTCGTGCACCACTCCAGCGAGCGCTACAACCTGTCCACTGCGCTGCGCCAGCCGTGGACCCCGTTCTCCGCCTTCCCGTTCTGGTTGGCGCTGGCCTTCCTCGGCTTCGCACCGTGGATGATCCTGCTGCAGCAGTCCATCAGCTTGCTCTACCAGTTCTTCATCCACACCGAGCGCATCGGAAAGCTCTGGCGGCCAATCGAGTTCGTCATGAACACCCCCTCGCACCACCGGGTTCACCACGGATCCAACACGCAGTACCTGGACAAGAACTACGGTGGAATCCTGATCATCTGGGACCGCCTGTTCGGCACCTTCGAGGCCGAGGGCGAGCGCGTCCGCTACGGACTGACCAAGAACATCGACACCTTCAACCCGCTGCGGGTGGCCACCCACGAATGGGTTGCCATCGGACGTGACCTCCGTCGGGCGAACAGCTGGTCCGCCCGGTGGGGTCACCTATTTGGTCGCCCCGGCTGGACTCCCGGCCCTGAGGACCTCCGGCAGGCTGGGCAGGAAGTGCCGGGTGGCGAAATCCCGGATGTCAGCCTCAGTTTCGACCGGGTCGGCGCTGGGAAGTAGCAGCAGCATCATCGCGTAACGCCAGATGCTGTCGGCGAGTTGGTGGACGGCTCGCGGCCCGATCCGATCGGCGAATCCGGGCGGGAAGATCACCTGCAAAGCCATTTCGATGCGGGACACCGCGGAGTGGTAGTGCCGCCCGGCCAATTGCAGGCTCAGCGCAGGTTCGTCGGCGATGATCCGGTTCAGAACACGGTGCCGACGAGTCCGCAGGATCGCCGAGGTGAATGCCTCGACATATAAATTCGATTGCGGCCGTGCGGTTTTGAGCTCCTCGGCGAGATCGGCGAAGAGGCGGGCATTCTCCCGTTCCATCACCGCGGCCACCAGGTCGTCCCGATTGGCGAAACGCCGGTAGATCGTCGTACGGCTCACGCCGGCCCGCCGGGCGACGTCGTCGAGAGCCACCTTGCGGATGCCGTGCCGATCGAACTCGACGAGAGCGGCGTCGAGTATCGCCTCGGTCGCGGCGTCAGGCATACCGGGCGAAACCCTCTCGGGCGTAGGGCACGTACCGCAGTCTCATCGGCATGCGTTCCCACAACCAGTTCACCAACGGGGTCCGGCAGAACGCGGCGAAACGCTGATAGCGGCGCTCCCTGCGAGCATCCCAGGGCAGGCCCAGGATCTCGCGGGTACGCGGCGGCATCCCGCCGGTCGTCAGGAAGGCCGCCAACGGATTGAACACCGGGGCAACGACTTTCCACACCAGCGGCGAGACACCCTTAGGCCGCGGGAATCCCTTGGTGACGTAGCCGACGCCGTACTTCGCGGTGCGGTGGGCGACGAGCACATCGTTGATCATGTGGTCCCAATACCTCTCGAACGCCGCGTAGTCAGCGGGCATCGGGCGGTCGCTGACGCCGTAGCGGCGGTACCA
>CAZRFC010000141.1:0-10147 GCA_964598975.1 uncultured Mycobacterium sp.
GTGGGGTTCCTGTCTGCCCTGATCGAGCAGTTGTCCCGGAACTATCAGATTCCCACCGGACGGGTCTTATACACCGGGATGTCGGCGGGAGCCTTCATGGCCAACCGCTTGGTGTGTGAGCGGGCCGATCTGGTCAGCGCCATGGCCCCGGTGGCCGGCACCATAGGCGCCGCTCTGCCCTGCTCCCCGTCGCGTCCGGTGTCGGTGATGGCGGTTCACGGTACGGCCGACCCGGTGGTTCCCTTCAACGGCGGCACCATGATGGGCCGCGGGGGCGCCAGCGATATCGTCTCGGCGCCGGCCCTGGCGGAGCGCTGGCGGGAGATCAACCGCTGCCCCGGTCCGCTGGTCAACGATCCAGCCGCGACCGGCGAGATCCAGGAGATGTCGGCCACCGGTTGTGCGGGCGGCACCGAGGTGCTGCTGGTCAGCATCAACGGCGGCGGTCACACTTGGCCGGCCGGCAGGTTCTCGCTGCCCGCCGACGTGGTCGGGCACACGAGTTTCGCGGTGGACGCCTCCGGAGCGACGGCGCAGTTCTTCGCTGCACAGACCCGCTGATCGTTTCAGCCGACGGAGATGCGGTCGGACGCCGGGTTGATGTTGACCTTGACGTGTTCCTCGACGCTGGGCTCGGCGTCCATCGGCTCACCGGACTTGCGGTCGAGGAAGTTGTAGACGAAGTGACCGTCGGTGAAGTCGATGCCCTTCGGCGTGATCCGGTCGCCCAACGCGACGGCGTTGGTCGCCTGGTACGCGCCGCCGCGGTTGACGGCCAGCACTGCGTAGTAGAACGTGCCGCTGCCCCCGGAATCGTTGGCGATCAGCAGGGCTGCGTCGAGCTCCCCCTCGCCGGTGGCATCGCCCACGACGGGTTCACCGACGATGCGGACGGTGTTCTTCGACGCTGAACCGGGCGTGGAATCGAGTGTGGCAACGCCGTTTTTCAGCGCGAAGGTCTGGCCGTCGAGATCGATGGTGACGTTGCGCACCGCCTCGGGGGCGGCATTCTCGCCGATGGTGTCCACCGCGGACCGCATGACGAAGAACAGCCCGATCAGTGCCGCCACCGATGCCAGCAGCAGACCCATCAGGACGGGTCTCTTCATCGGTTGAGCTTCAGGTAGTAGGACACGGTGCGTGGCGCCACCTCGTTGCCGCCGAACCAACCGCTGACTCTCGCCGCCGTCCACACCCGCGGCGTCAGCCCTTCCGGGTAAGGCTTGAACACCGTCTTACCCCCGTAGCTGATGGTGACCCCGGTGTAGTCGACGAAGTACTCGAATGTTTCATCCGCCGGCACCGAAATGACCTCGGACAGTTCATTGGGCAGGATCCGCTTCTTGTCGACGTTATAGAACGGCGCGATCTCGAATTCCGCTGTCCTCAGGTTGTACCGCCAGCCCACCATGACCGAGTTGCGGTCGGGCTCCAGTGGGGTGAAGGCGATACCGGTGAACTTGTTCCAGTCGTACTGGTCTTCGTCCTTGAGGTCGTAAACCGTGTTGGGGGTGAAGGTTCCGGTGCCGGATACCTGCTTGATGAAGAAGCCGAAACTGTTCGGGATGGCGAAGTGGGTGCCCTTGTAGATGGTGATCAGCCGACCGCGGGGGTCACCCCAGCCGAGCAAGGACCGCACCGACTTCGGCTTGTCCGCGCTGACGGTCGCCGCTGCAGTGGGGACATTCGCGGCGGACAGCACCGGCCCCGGCGCCGGTGCGGCCGGTGCGACGGGGTTCACCGTCGCCTTCGGCATGGTCGTCGCAGCGGAGGCGGAAGTTCGGACCGATCTGGCGGTGACGGTGGCCGCCGGTCGCGCCGGGCGGGCGGTCGTGGTGCGGTTGCTCCGGGTGCCGGCAGCACCGGCCCGGGGCTTGGACGCGGCGGTCTGCTCGACGGAGGGGGAATCCGACCCGCCCCGGGGAGAGTCCGCCGACGCCGGCGCCGAGAGGGCCAGGCTGATGACCACTCCCGCACCCAGAGCGACCGCCAGGCCACCTACCCGTCCAATTACATCAGCCGTCGTCATCCGTGCCGCCGTCATTTTTGCCAACTCTCCACCCGGGCGCCATGTGCGTTGGCAGCATAGCCCGGCTAGGCGGTCGGACCCTTCTGGACGGGTCGGTCCTCGCTGCTCCACTGCGACCACGAACCCGGGAACAGCGACCCAACCACACCGGCGACTCGGAGGGCGGCCAGCACCACCGACGCGGTCACACCGGACCCGCAGTACACCCCGATCGGTTGGGCTTGGTCGATCCCGGACTTCTTGAGCAGTTCGGCGATCGCCGATTCCATCTGGAAGACGCCGTCGGTATCGAGCATTGCGACGGCCGGCAGATTGCGCGCGCCGGGAATGTGTCCGGCCACCGGGTCCATCGGTTCGATCTCCCCGCGATAGCGTTCCGGCGCCCGAGCGTCGATGAGCACTCCAACGGCACCCTCGGCGACCTCGTTCGCCGTAACTGTCGCGCCGGCTCCTGCGTAGAGGTCGTCATGGACGACGGTCACATCGCCAGGCGGCGGGTCGACCGGACCGGTGTGCAGTTCTCCCCCGGCCGCCGTCCACGCCGACAACCCACCGTCGAGGATGCGCACATCGGGCAGGCCCGCTGCGGTGAGCACCCACCACGCCCGGCTCGACCCGGCACGGTTCCAGTCGTCGTAGACAACGACGGACTGGCCCCGGCGAATCCCCCAGCGCCGCGCTGCCGCCTGGAGCGCAGCACCGGTCGGGAGCGGGTGACGGCCCAGGCCCGTGCGGCTGTGGTCGGTCAAGTCGTCTTCCAGCGAGACATACACCGCACCGGGCAGATGGCCGGCCAGGTAGTCGTCGCGCCCGTCGGGTTTGTCCAACCGCCAGCGCACGTCGAGGATCGCCGGACCCTGGCCCGCGGAGACTTCCCGCCTGAGTTGTTCGGCGCTGATCACGACGGCGTCACGGTTGCTCACTGCTGCATCGCAATCGGTTTCAGGTGGTCGGTGAACCACTGCCGCGCCAACACCGCAACCTGCTCCAGCGTGCCGGGTTCCTCGAACAAGTGGGTGGCTCCTTCGACGAGGACGATCTCGCATCGCGCCGTCATGGCCGCGGCGGCGGCACGATTCAGTTCGAGTACCTGCTCATCGCGGCTGCCGACGATCAGCAGCGTCGGGGCACGGACCATTCGGAGGAAGGCTCCGGCCAGATCCGGCCGACCGCCACGGGACACCACCGCGAAGACATCGGTCTCGGCGGCGGCCCGCAGTGCCGCGCCCGCACCGGTGCTGGCCCCGAAGTATCCGACCGGCAGGCCGGCGGCGTCGTCGGCGGTGCGCAGCCAGTCGGTGACGCCGACCAGTCGGGCCGACAGCAGGGCGATGTCGAACACGTTGGCCCGGTCACGTTCCTCGGCGTCGGTGAGCAGATCGAACAGCAATGTCGCCAGGCCCGCCGACTGCAACACCTGAGCCACGAACCGGTTGCGGGGGCTGTGCCGACTGCTGCCGCTGCCGTGGGCGAAGACCACGACGCCCCTGGGATGTCGGGGAATGGTCAGCCGTCCGGCGACGCTGGCTCCGGCCGCCTGCACCTCGATCTCATCGTCGCGCAGAAAACCGTCCATGTCCGCAGCCCTCCCCTGTCTCAGACCCGGATGCCGGGCGGGGCGTCCGGGCTGCCGAAGTCGATCTGCGCGGCAGGGTTGGCGATGGCCGTGACCATCGCCGTACCGAACGGCCCGCCGTCGTCGAACAGGGTGGCCGCGCCTACCGCGATGCCATCCGAGCACCAATGCGAATCCGCCTGCACGCCAATGTAATCCCCGGCCGGCAGTCTGGACAATCCCACGGTCAGGTCACCGTTGATGTAGCCGATCCCGCGGGTGCCGAGATTGGTCGCCAGGCTGGTCGCCTCGGAGGCGACGACGGCGCGCACGAAAGGACTGGACTGCTCCCCCTCGACCACATCGATGGTGCGGTGATAGACGCGCTTGCGCGCCTTGTTCTGATGCTCCGCGCCGGTGTCGCTCCACCCGGCATCGTCGCTGCCGATGACGTACGCCGCGCCGGTCACACCGACCGGCGCGGTGAATGACGCCTCCGCGACCCATTCCTCACCGGGCGGCGGCCCGCTCTGCCGGTACTGAACCATGGCGGCCCGCGCGACGAGGACCCCGTCCTGAATCACATCGCACTCGGAGTTGCGGATGCGGCGGCCGTCTCGGACCAGTCTGAGCCGCACCTCGGTGGGTACCCGGCGGGCCGCCTTGAATAGGTCTGCGGTCAGCCGGGTAGGCAGAAACCCATCGAGTCCGTACTCGCGTTCCAGGACCCTGGCTGCCAGCCCCACGACGGCGGGTCCGTTCAGAGAGTCGTTCCCCCACCGGCTCAGCGCGGACTCCGTGGGATGGAAAACGCCACCGGCCTCGGCGAAGAAATGCGTGACGGCCCTGAACACACCGGCATCGTCGCACAGGCGACATAATCGTCCGGGGGTCGGTATGAAGGGATGTGCGGTGTCGGATGTCGGGGTGGCCTCCACGGAGCCGCGTTCCCGTCGCCACCGCTCCCCCGGCCTGCTGATCGCGACTATGAGCGTGGTGGCGCTCACCGTCGCGGTGCTGCAGACCGGTGTGGTGCCGGTTCTGGCAGTGATGGCCCGTCAGCTCGGCGTCTCCACGATCGACGTCAGTTGGGTGGTCACCGCCAACCTGCTCGCGGCGGCCGCCAGCACGCCGCTGCTGGGTCGACTGGCCGACCTTCACGTCAAGAAGCGGGTTCTGGTGGTAGTGCTCTTGCTGGTGCTGGCCGGCTCCGTGCTGGGTGCCGCCACGTCGTCTTTGCCGCTGCTGATCGTCGCGCGGGTGCTGCAGGGTGCGTCTTTCGCGCTGTACCCGATCGGGGTGTCAATCCTGCGCGAGGAGCTGCCGGCCGACCGGTTGATGCGCGCGATGGCCGTGCTGTCCGGGGTGCTCGGATTCGGCGGCGGGATGGGGTTGGTGATCACCGGCCTGTTGATGCGCGGCGACGCCGGCTACCACCGGGTGTTCTGGTTCACCACAGCCTTCGTCGTGATGGTCGTCGTCTCCGTACTCATCGTCGTCCCCGGTCGTCCGCACAGCGCCACGGGGACGGTGGACTGGGTCGGCGCGGCCGGGTTGGCGGCGGGCCTGTCCGGAGTGTTGTTGGCCATCACCCAGGCCAACGTCTGGGGGTGGATGTCAGTGCGGACCATGACGTCCGGGCTCGGCGGTGCCGGCGTCCTTGCGCTCTGGTGGTGGTGGGAGCGCCGGTGCGCTCAGCCACTGGTCTCGACGGCGATGCTCACCCGGCGGCCCATCCTGCTGACCAACATCGCCACGGTGGCCGTCGGCATGGGCTTGTACTTCGCGTTCCTCGGGCTGACCGGATTGGTGCAGGCGCCCACCGCCACCGGCTACGGTTTCGGCGCCACGGTCCTGCAGGCCAGCGCCGGGTATCTCTTGCCGGGCGCACTGGCCGGGTTCCTGACGGCCCTAATGAGCGGCCGCTACATCGACCGGTACGGCGCACGGCGGGTGCTGATCGTCGGCACTGCGCTAGGGGTCGTCGGTTTTGCGATGCTGGCGATCGCGCACGCCACCGTCTGGCAGGTGATCCTGGCGAGCCTGTTGGTCAACGCCTATATAAGCCTGGCGTACGGCGCCCTGCCCGCCCTCGTGATCAGAGAGGTCGAGGTGGACGAGACCGGCGTCGCCACGAGCATCAACGCGATCGCCCGGACGGTGGGCGCCGCGGTGGCCGCGGCCGTCGTGGCGGTGTTGCTCAGCCGCAATCCGCAGGGCTACCCACCCGAGAGCAGCTATACCGTCACCTTTGTGCTGGGCGCGGCGGCCGCTGTGATCGGGATGCTGCTGATCGCCGCCAGCAAGCCGCGACTGCGCGAGGTCTCGTCCGGTGAGGCCACCGATGTGCGGGCGATGAACCATGAGTGGGGCTAGGTCCCGATGGCGCCCTCGGACGCGCTACTGGCCGCCTGGCCTTCCCCCGGACCGTCGGCCAGGGCTCGCTG
This sequence comes from uncultured Mycobacterium sp., assembly GCA_964598975.1. Lineage (GTDB taxonomy): Bacteria > Actinomycetota > Actinomycetes > Mycobacteriales > Mycobacteriaceae > Mycobacterium. The sequence goes on from CAZRFC010000141.1 coordinate 6,032, forward strand.
CACCGAGGTTCGGCGCTCATCCAGAGACCGCCCGAACTCCTGCAGCAGCAGCGGGTTCTTCTGCACGACAAGCTCAATCGCGTCCCGCTCGACGCGGACCACCGTGACCTCGTCGTAGGCGAAGGTTGAGCCGTTCACCGGCTGGCGGATCAGCGCGCTCTGGCCGATGAAGGAACCGGCCCCCACCGATCCCACCTCCGTGCGGGTGCCGTCGTCGGCATCGGCGGTGAACACCACGGTGCCGGCGATCAGAAACCACATGGCCTCCGGAACGGCTCCGGACGCAAGAAGAAGTTCGCCGCCCGCATAGCGTTCGATGGACGCGTGCGGAAGTATGCCGCGTTGCTGCTCGCCAGTGAGGCGGAGCGCCGGTGCCACAACGGTTCGGATGGCTTCGTCGAGCAAACCGGGATCGGCGAATCCGTCGTCGGCTTCGTCGAGATGCAGGCCCTCCCGGCGCGCCGCGTACCAGATCCAGCGCCGGAATCTCGCCTCGGCGTCCCCGTCGTCACCGGGTGAGCGCAAGGGAATCTTGGTGCGGTACTTAAGATCTCCGATGGGCAAGGCGACCGGTGCCAGATCGGGATGGCACTCGGGAAGTTGCGCTGCCACCCGTTCCAACATGGCGCACACCTGGTCCGGGCGGTCCTCGACGGCGAAGACACTGACAACGCGGGTGGCGTGCTGGCCGGTGGGCCGGCTCAGGTTGGTGAACGCTTCGCCGGCCAGCACGGAGTTGGGGGTGATGAGCACCCCCTCGGAGGTCTGCAAATGCACGGCGCGCCAGTTGACTTCGACGACGCGGCCGGAGCCTTTCGGGGTGTCGATCCAGTCGCCGATCCGGAACGGCTGCTCGAAGAGCATCAGCAGTCCGGAGATGATCTGACCGACCGAGTGCTGCAGCGTCAGGCCGATGACGATCGAACCGACACCGAGGGCGGTGAAAAGCCCGCCGATATTGGCGCCCCAGATGTAAGCGAAGATCAGCGCGATCCCGACGGCGATCAGCCCGAACCGGGCCACGTCGAGGAAGATCGCCGGCATGCGCCTGCGCCAGCTGGTTTCCGGTGCGCTGGAGAACAGCGAGGCCTTGATGCCGGAAAGCATGAGCAGCAGCACGACGGTCGCGACGAGGGTGCTGACGATTCGCACCGGTGTGGAACCGGCCGGCATCTGGGTGGCGCCGATCATGGCCATGAGCAGGGCACCCAGTGGCAGTAGATAGTTCCGCAGCAGGTTGACCGGACCGATCAGGGCGCTGCCCCGCCGTCGAAGCGAGTGCTGCCACTCGGTGAGCGCGATGAGCAGCACCGGCAGCCCGATGGCGATCCCCACTGCCCAGTAGAACCACGGCGCAGTCAACACGCTGGACATCACTGGGGCTCCGACAGTCGCCAGATGCGTTCCCGGGAGCCGTCGGCGTCGACAGTGCCTGCATCGGTGAATGACATCGTCTCGGAAATCGCGTCGAAGACTCGGGAAGTGACGTAGATACCGGACTGTGGAACGTTGTTCTTGATCCGTTGTGCGAGGTTCACGACGTTGCCCCACATGTCGAAGACCGGGCCAGCCTCTCCGACCAGACCACTTCGCACATTGCCGGTGTCGATGCCGACCCGCAGGCTCAGGTTCAGTGCGGCCTCGTTGTTGAACCGCTCGATGATCCGCTGGCATTCGAGGGCGAAATCGACGGTACGGCGGATGCTGTCCAGCCTTGGGGTGGTCAGCCCGCAGCTGCCGAGGAAGCCGTTACGCACCGTACGGACCCGCTCCACGTCGAATTCGGCAGCGGCGGCATCGAATTGGCGGAAGATCTCGTTGACGATCCGCAGTGACTCGCCGGCCTCCAGATCGGCCTGAATCCGGTCCAGGCCGGCGATGTCGGCGTAGACGACCGTGGCATTGGGATGCTCCCGGGCGGCGATCTCCTCCCCCTTGCCGATCTTCTCGGCGATCGGAACCGGCATCACCGAGTGCAGCAGCCGCCGGATCTGGCCGCGCTGCTCGTTGAGCAGGTCCTCCTTGACCGAAAGGCTGCGGCTCATCTCGTTGAACATGCCGGTGAGATCGCCGATCTCGTCGCGGGTCTCCACCGGGATGTCGACGTTGTAATCCCCGGCGCTGATCCGTTCAACCCCGGCTTCCAGCCGTCGAATCGGACGAAGGAAGACCTGGGCCAGGATGACCGCCAGCAGGCAGACCAGGAAGATGATCCCGGTGGTCGCCAGCACCACCGTCCGCGCGAAGGCCGCCTCGCGGGCGAAGGCCTCGTTGGTGTCGATTTTCGCTACGAGCGACCAGCGAAAGCCGATGTCCGCACCGATCGGCGCGTAGGCCTGAATGGTTTCCCGGCCGAGGTAGTCCCGCGTCACCGTGGTGCCGGAGAGTCCCTTCTGGGCCTCCTTGTGGCCGTCGGGTGTGACCGGTTGGACCAGGGTGGTCCCGCCCTGCCGGATGGCGATGTCCGGGATGTCCGGTGGGGTACCGGCGTCGATGACCATCTGCCGGTACTTCTCGGGGTCCTCCAGAAACAACCGCGAGTCCGAACGCATGAGGAAGTCTTCGCCGGCGAGGATGGTCTCCCCGGTGTCGCCCATGCCGGCCGGGTCCCAACGCTTGTCGAAGGTCATCACCTTGTTGATCTTGGTGATCGGGAACTGCAGTGCCAGAACGCCTTCGGCCTTGCCGGTGGCCGGAATCGGGGCGACCATCCAGGCGGTGGGCGCCATGGTGGACGGCTGATAGAACTCGAAGTCGGTGATCACCACCCGGTCGGCCTTGTTGCTCGACATGGCCTCGATATATGCGGAGCGGAGTTTGGAGGCGTTGTAGGGGCCGTCGACGATATTCGTGCCCAGGTCGGTGTTCTTGTACGTGCTGTAGACAACGTTGCCACGGCCGTCCAGCAGCAGCGCGTCCTCAAAGGCGAAGCGGGTCACGATCTCCCGGAAGAACCCCTGATAGTTGGCATTGGCCGCCGACCAGGCGCTGCCGTCGCGTTCGTCGTCCGTCGCGATGGCCAGGGCATCGGTCGGAAACTTCGCGGTGTAGGTCGCCTGCAGATACCGTTCGGCGTTTGAGGTGGGCAGCAGGGCCGCGATGTCGAGGCGGGTTCCGCTGTACTTCTCGGTCTCCCTGGCGAAGAAGTCGTAGTAATCGGAGATGGCTTTGGTCATCTGCGGGGTGATTTGCGCATTGGCCAACTGATCGAAACCCGAGGTGAATTCGCGCAGTGCGCTTTGGGTCATGGTTCCGTGGGTGTAGGTGACCAGCGCGTTGCGCAGGTCCGTCACTTCAGCGTCGAGTGTGCGCTTTTGCGCCTCCCGGACTTCGACCAGACGGTTGACGGCTGCGTTGCGCAGCAAGTTGCGGCCGCTCTGGTAAGCGATGCCGCCGACGATGGCCGCCGCCAGCACGGTACAAATCACCAGCATCAGGATCAGCTTGGATTGGATACTGATTCGGCTGAGCACTCCCCGCCGGCCGCGCAGGCGGAACTTCGAACGCCGTTCGGGCTGAGTCGCCGGCTGCTCCGGAGCGGATCGCTCCGACAGTTGCGCCATGGCCGTCCTCTCAGCGCTGTTCCTGCTGTTCAGTCAGGGAATCCGACCCATGCAGACTAACAGTTGATGTGACATAAGTGACGGATGTGACTAGGCGGCGGCCACGCGGGTCGGCGGTCGACCGCAAGTCACCTGTGCGGCACGCCCGGAGCAGCGATACTGGTCACCATGACGCGTCGGATCGCGACCGGGTTGGTGTCGGTCGGCATCGCCGCCGTTGCGGCCGTTGCGCCCGCGCACGCAGCGGGCGATGGATCGCTCAACGGCACCTACACCGCCACCTCCAACGGGGAGTGGGCGAAGAGCAACGACATCTTCCACGACCAGGTCAGCGTGCGCGCCATCTGGACCGTCGAGTCGCAATGCTCCTACCCGACCGAATGCACCGGAACCGTGACCAGCAACCAGGGCTGGACCGCCCCGATCTACCAAACCGGCGGCGAGTGGTACGTCAAGCACGTGGTCCCGCGATGGATTCCCTGCCCGGACGGTTCGACCGCCGACGGGTTTCAGGTGTTTCGATTCAACGCGATGACTCCGGACGGGTCCACCA
>CAZRFC010000142.1:0-9734 GCA_964598975.1 uncultured Mycobacterium sp.
GACCCGAGCGTCAGGGACGGGGCACTGCCCTTTGCCAGTGTCAGGTTCAGATCCACCGGGTTGCTGTAGGTCAGACCGATCGATGCCAACGACACGGTGCCGAGGATCGGGACGTTGGGCACGGTGTAGCCCCAGGTACCAGTGATCGTCGGGGTGAGCGTGGGGATGAGCGAAACGCTGGTCAGGCTTGTGAAGTCAGAGACGTCGGTCTCGTAGTAGTAGTTCCAGCCGCCGTTCCAGTACGCCGCCGGCGTGTTGTAGGCCAGTGCGACGCCACCGGTCAAATAGGCGTGGGCGTTCAGTTTGTCCTTGTTGAAGCCCTCCGGCATACCCAGTACCACATCGAGTTTCGCGGAGACATCTCCGGTGAGAGTGACGTTGCCGTACGGGGACGGGGGCGTCGACCACGAAAGACTCGCGAGCTTGGTCTCCGCAGCGTTCAGCGTGCAGGTGTTGTCCTCGCAGCCCTTACCCAGATTCACGGTCAGCGACGGGCCCGTGGTCACTGCGAGCAGCACTCCGAAGGAGTACTGCGACGTATCCAGCTTGTCCCACACGCCGCCCGGGACGAAGACGTACCCGTAGCCCGTGGTTCCGAGGTCATAGGCGATCTCGGCGGACTGTCCTGCTCCGGCGAACGAGATGCTCTTACTCGCCAGCGCGGCCGGGGCCTTGGAAATGTTGAACGTGTAAATCGAGCCGCTTCCGCAGTTGTTGTTGGAAAGGCAGAGCGGCTGGTACGCCTGGAGACCATTGACGCCGAAGAGCGGGTCGCTGGCGCTGGTGATTTGACCCTTAGCCTGAGCGAATGTCACCGCCTTCTCCAGCACGGCCCCGTTGAAGTAGGCCGGATCCGGCAAGGCCCGCATGTCGGTCCATTTGTTGGGCCACTTGGCATATCGCTTGATCACTCCGTTGTCCAGGCCGACGTAGAAGCCGTCGGACCCGGTCGTGGAAGGGGGTACCGAGTAGGGCGCCATCGCGGTCACCCCCGCAGTCCCCGCGGGCGACATGTCAATCCATCCGAACTTCGGCTGGCCGCTGCCGAAGTCGACCCGTCCCCGCTTCACCGATCCGTCGGCGAAACTGGCGACGAACTCATCGCCGTATCCGAGCAGGGAGGTTACGGCGCGGCCGGCCGGCGGCGCGGCATCGAACGATTGGGTATTCGAAGCCCAAATCGGATTGCCGTCGGAGTAGGCGACGACGTTGCGGTCGTCCTGGACGATCAAGCGGACGTTCTGCTTGCCCGAGGTCCCGGTGTTCCACACCGCCTTGGTGCCGGCGTAGAGAACGAGGTTGCCGTCCGACTGCAGTTCGGCGCGGTCCACGTTCTTACCGTAGGTGCCGGAGGCCCAGATGGCTTGTGCGCCCTTCGTGGTGCCCGACAGGACCAGGTTGCCGTCCTGCTGCAGAGTCAGCGCGTAGCCGCCGTTGAGCGATACGAGAGATTCGCCACGGTTCAGCTTCTGGCCCGGGGTGAGCGTGTCGCCTTTGCCCAGAACCGTTTTCAGTTCCAGCCTGCAATTGCCGTAGCAGTCGTCCGAGTAGTCTCGCCGCTGTATTGATCCGTCTGCCCGGCCTATCTCCAACTTGCCGAGGGGATCTTTGAGCATGGCGGTCACCGGGCTCCCAGGGCCGGAGAGCTGTGTCCAGGAGAACCATTCGACCCCGCCGGACTTTACGCCCGAGACTGAGTCCCACTTCGCTTCGTCGAGATCCCACAGTTCCACCGCTCCGTTGCTACGGGCGGCGACGAACGACGTGGACGTGAGCTGGGTCAGCGCGCTAATCCCAACTCCAGTCGGTGCCTGCAATTCCTGCCAGCCGCTGCCGTTCCAGAAACGCACCGCCCCCGCGTCGACGCCATCGGCGACACCGATGACGAATCCCTCCGGTACGGGGACTCCGTTGTAGAGGCCATTCCACCCCCGCACCTTGTAGGCGGCCATGGCGACGATCGTGCCTGCACCGTACGCGGGCGCCGCAGCCCCATAGACGTCCCGCCCGGTGAGGTCCTTCCATTCCGTACCCGTCCACAGCTTCACTTCGCCTTGCTGTGTGCCGATGACGACGCCCGACCCGTACGCCATCATGGTGGTCAGCTTCTTGGAATCCGGGGTGTCGCTCGTGAGCAGGTCCGTCCACTGCGTGCCGTCCCATTGCCGCACGGCCCCGTTCTCCTGGCCGACGATGAAACCGCTCTGGTACGGGATCAGGGTCTTGACTGGACTGGGCCCCGGCTTCTGCATCTGCATGAAGTTCTGGCCGTTCCACTCCTCGACCGATCCGTCACTCTGGCCGACGATCAGCGACGAGCCATAGGGGAGCATGGCGGTCACCTTGACTCCCTCTGCCACAACGGCTGTGGAGTTCGCGACCAGGCTCTTGAGTCCCGCGGCCCCGCTGGGAGAGGCCCCGGGCTCGCTGACGGGTGTTCCGAGATCCATGCCGACCAGCGCTTGTTCGTAGTCGTGCACGCTGAAGGTGTCGAGGTAGACGCTGGCTCCGGTGACGTCTTGAGAGAAGGAGCGGAAGCCGATGGTTCCGATGCCATTTTGCTGGCGGAAGTTCTCGTAGGAGGCCTTGTACTCGTTGCCGACGACGTCCCAGAAGGAGTTGACGCCCTCCCCGTCGAGGCCGACGGGGGCGAGCAGGCCGCTGAACACGTATTGGCCGGCGTCGGTGTAGATGCCCTGCACCGATCTGAGGATCAGGGTGGCTTCGGTGCCGTCGTCGAGGGTGTAGTCGATGCCCAAGGTCACGTTGCCGGCGTTTTGAATGCCGTCCCAGTGTTTGGCGACTTCGGCCGCGGAGATAGTGCCGGTGCGGCCCTGTTCGTCGAGCCACAGCAATGGTGTGTCGTCGGGGATGTTCAGGGTGATGCTGCCGAGGAGGCGTCCCTTTTGCCGTTGGACGCTGATCGTGGCAGCGGTGTTCTTGAGCAGCAGTGCCGCGTCGTTGAGGTTGTTGGCGACGAACGGGTCGTCGGAGGCTCCCGCACCGACGACGATTTGCACGTCGAGGGAGCCGTCGGGGCCGGGGGTGAGCAGGTTGCGTCTGCCGTCGGTGTCGGCGACGTTGACCGTGAAGGTATCGGTGCCGGCGTAATCCTGTCCCGGGGTGTAGATGTAGTGACCGTCCTCGGTGAGGGCCACGGTGCCGAACTGCGGGTTGGTGACCACTGTGTAGCGCAGTGGGTCGCCTTCGGGGTCGATCGCCCCGATGGTGCCAATGATCAGCCCCTCCGAGGTGGTGGTCTCTTGGACCGGGCTGGCGGTGGGCGCCTGGTCGAACAGGTCGCGGCGCACCCGCAGCAGGGCTCCGGCGAAGAGGTCTGAGATCCTCTGGTTGGGCAGCATCGCCACCCAGTTGGCCAGGGTGTCAAGGAATTTGGTTCCCGCCTCGTTGAGGTTGCCCGCGGTGGCGGTACCCGCGAGCCGGCCCGCGCGGGCGACCGGCGGTGCCGCAGCGGTCGCCACCGGCGCCGCCGAGACTGCGTTGCCGGCCGGTGTTGTAGCGGTGGGCGCACCCGCACCGCCGGATGTCGTCGCCGCGGTGATCACGGCGGCCGGGATTGTCGCCGAGGGCCGGATGCGGGCCGATCTGGTCGCAGCGGTTCCGGCGGCGGGGCGTGGGGACACCGCCCCGGCGGCCGCGCGCGGGGACACGGCCCCGGCGGCGGGCAGGGGCTTGTTGTTCGCGTTCTGTTGAACCTCGGTCACCGCGCCGCGCGTCGCAGTCGTTGCTGCCGATGGCTGGGCCCGTACCGCGCCAGTGCGCCCCGACCGGGGTGTTGGAGCGGCATTCGCACGCCCGGCCCGGCTGGAAGTCTCCCTCGGCGAGGCGTTCGCACCTCCCGGGCTTTCCGCTCTCGCCGAAGATGCACCGGAGTCCGCGCCGGTGTCGGCCGACGCCACCCCGGCGGCTTGAGGTCCGGCCAGAAACAGACCCACCGCGAATGCAGCCGCACCGGTACGCGCGGCCTTCTTTTTCCTGCGGGACGCTGCGGAGTGGGAGCGCGATGATTTTCTGACAGCGGACATGTCGAGAGATCCCCGTTTTCTTGAGGTTTCGGTCTTGCTTTACGGGGAGTGTGGACGCCGAGCGGTTCCGCTCGTGCGGGATTCGACGTGAAAAAACAGAGTTTTGTTTTGCTTTCGTCCTACGAGTCGAACTCGGTCTTTGCCGGCGTCCTAAAGGTAGCGGCGGGCGATGCTTGAGAGTGCGTCCTCGAAATGCGGTAGCAGGTTTGGGGCGACCATGCCGGGTAGCAGAATCCGCCAGCCCTCAGCCAACCGGGTTGGGAGGTCACCGTCCACGAGATCGGTCATGACAAGGCAGCCGTAGATCACGGCGAACATAGTCCGCGCCGCGGCCTCGGGGGTGACTCCCGCACGCAGTTCGCAAGCTGGGATCGTCCTCACCAGCGCGTCGGTGAAGACCTTGATCCGTGCCGCTACGTCGATGATTCCCTGCTGAGTGTGACGAGCCATGGTGTGTTCGAGGTAGGCCGCAACCCGATAGGACTGGTCCTGCTCCAACAGGACGCTCAACTGGAATGTCATATCCATGACGCTCTCCAGTCCGGATCCCGCCGCCCCCACGTGGGCATCTCGGAGGGACGCCATCCGACAGGCAACCTCGTCGATGATCGCGAAGCCAACAGCATCCTTGGATGGGAAGTGATAGTAGAAAGCGCCCGTGGTGACGTTGGCCCGTCGGAGGATCTGATTCAGGCTCGTTCCGCTGAACCCGCGCTCCTTGAACAGCCCGACAGAGACGTCCAGAATTCTCCGTCGTGTCGCTTCCGCCCTTGCTTGGGGATGCACGTCTCGATGCTATTCCTTCCGCAAGTAAGGTCAACCGCGAATCGAAAATCCCCGGACGGCGGACCGGGCGCAGTCGGCGCATGGGCTGCGGGCGTCAGGCCCCTGGACAACCAGCAGAAGTTTGCTGCGGTGCGCCGGGCTTACGTTCACACCGTAGGCGTTTACACCCATCGCCGTACCGGGATGTGGGAACCGTCCGCTGGGGCGTGCGGGTGAGCGCAAAACAAAACTCTGTTTTGTTTTCGCGTTTTGCCGTTGCGCAACAACAGCTTCCGCGGAGACTTCAGCTGCACTAGCCAATAGCTCCCTGGGAGCGCTACCGGAAGGGACCTGAGATGGCCGCCACGAAGAGGAAGCCGCGTTCACGCACCGCGCGCCGGAAGAGCGGAGCGGCGCGCACGGGGGCGGCAGCGTTTGCGGTGGGCTTGTTCCTTGCCGGACCGCAGTCCACAGGTGTGGCCGGCGCGGATACCGGCGAGGATGCAGCAACCTCCCCGTCCAGCACGGCTGACTCCGGACCGGCAGCGGGCAACGCACCTACCGCTCGCGCAGCGGCTCGGTCCAAAGCGGCCACAGTGCGGGGTGGTGCCAGTCGTTCCGCCGGCGAGGTTGCGGCACCTGCGGGCGCCGCCACGCGAGTGGCGCGCTCGGCAGCCACCAGCGGCCCATCGCGGGCGGCGGCGCGCTCCGGGGATTCCGCCCCGGTTGTCCCCGCGGCGGCGGTTGCAACCCCGGCGCCTGCGGTGGCAGCTCCGGCTCCGGCGGCGGTGGCCAGCGCCCCGGGCAGCTCGATTGCAGTCCCCGCGGCCCGGGCTGCGGCCCCCTCGGCCGCGATCGCGGAACCGGCTTCGGCCACGCCTGCTGCTCCGGTCTCCGGCGTGGATGTGGCCGCCTCGGCTCCGGTCGCCAAGTCAGCCCCCGCCAAGGCGGGCGCACTGGGCGCGCAGCGTGCCAACGCTGCGGTGACCAGAATCTTCGACGCGCTCACCGACGTGTTGGCCGGACTGCCGGGCGGGCCGCTCGCCGGCAGTCTGGAGGGTGCGTTGCTGCTGGCGCGCAGGACGTTGTTCAACCAGGCTCCGACAGCCACACCGGTGCAGCTCACGACCACATCGGAAGGACAGATTCTAGGCAGCATCGGCGGCCGTGATCCCGAGGGGGATGCGGTCACCTACAGCGTGGTGAGCGGCCCGCAGTTCGGTACCGTCGCCGTCGCCCCGGACGGGAACTACACCTACACCCCGGGAGTGAACTACGCCGGTTCGGACAGCTTCACCGTGCAGATCGCCTGCGACGGAGAGGGATTCAACCTTCTCAGCCCAGGCGGACACGGATCCGCCGAGGTGGTAGTCGGCGTTGGCTCGCTGGCCGCAACCAATCCTTTCACCGGGACAGCAACCCACCAGGACCCGATTGACGCGGCCCTGCGCCTGGACAACGCCTCGGCCGACATCTCGGTGAGCAAGAAGATGGGAAGGCTGACCGCGACGGTGGCATTGACTAACGTCACCCCCGAGACCCAGTTGCTGTGGATGGACGCAACCGGTCGCACCGGCCAGGTCTCAGTGGCCGAGGTGGCCGCCACGCACTGGGATGAGTACGCCAGCGCGGCAGAGGCAGTCGGCGGCGGAGTCACCCTCGGCATCGTCTACCAAGGTGCCGACGGCGCTGAACAGGCGTTGATCTTGACCAAGGTTAAGGCCACCGTTGATCCGGACGGACAGGTCTTGTTTACCGGTGTCCTGGCCCCGAACGCCAAGAGCAAAGCCGGATACGAGAACGATTTCTGGGACGTGCTCGGCTCGACCTACAAAGCCCGATACGAGGCGTTCCGCGAGCAGGTCGTCGATGTCAAGGGATTCAAGGCGGCCAACTTCTCGGTCACCGACGCGGTGATGTACGCCGACACCTACACCGTCGCGGACTACGAAGCGGTGATGACATCGAAAGATGATCCAGGCATTCGCTTTGACTCGGTAGAACCCGCGCCGTCGGCCAGCACCGACGTCCCGGCATTCGACGCCGGCGTGACGGCGACGATGGCTTTCGGAGACAAGGTCGTCGCCGGTCTGGCCGACGGTTCTGTGAAGATGTGGGACGGCAAGGCCTGGCAGCGCCTGGCCGCGCCGTCACCGGATTTTTCCACGAACAACACGTGGTTCACCGAGCGGGTGACAGACATTGAAGCCTACGGCGACGGCTTTGTGATCGGCCGGGCCAGCGGCTCAGTGGAGCAATGGACGGGAACCGAGTGGAAGCCGCTGGTGCAGGCGACCCTCGAGGACACGAACTGCAAGAAGTACGGCAGCTGCAACCTCGAAATAACCGCGTATAAGTCGGGTCTTGCCGTCGCCCTCAGTTTCACGGGCGAAAGCGTCGGATACACCTCGATCTACGACTGGGACGGTCAGCGTTGGGCAAACAGGTCATACTCCTCGGCGCTTGTCACGGACCTGGTTCGCGTGGCGGACGGCTACGCTTTCGGACTCAAAAACGGGAAGCTGGAGTACTTCACCGGTAGCGAATTCAAAACGCTGCGCGACGATTACGACTTCTGGGGCTACACGGAGTTCTCCGCGCTAGCCCCCGTTGCGAACGGGCTTCTCGTCGGTAGAAAAGACGGCAGCGTGCTGCGGTACAACACCGGCACCGGGCAGTGGTCCGATCTGGGACAGTCCGAATTCGACAGCCGAGTCAAGACGATGATGGCGGTCCGGGACAACGGCGCCTTCGTCGCCGGCTTGGACAACGGTGAGGTGGTCCTCTACGACGACAACAACGGGACGCGTGCCGGGCAGTGGTTCACCCTGAAAGACGACGGCTGGGACAGCTCGGTGAGTTACCTCGCTCCCGGGGACAAAGGTGACAACTTCGTCGTCGCCCTGCGAAACGGTTCGGTGCAGCAGTACGCCGGCAACCTCGCCGAAGTAGTGGCAGGAGAGAAGGCTCCGGCCTGGAAGGAACTCCTGAGTCCGCGGGATCTGGGCAGTTACGGCTCTACAACCGGGTTGGTTCCCTACAAGGACGGATACGCCCTCAGCGTGCGGAAGACGGGCGCATCTGATGAGGGTGGGAGGGTTTTCCTTTGGTCCGCCAGTGCGCCCGGCAACGGCTGGTCGCAGCCCGATCCGAGCTGGAGCCCATTCAGCGCGGATGTCCTGAAGAAGGGCGTCGTGTTTGCGCAGACCATCTACAAGCAAACCGATGGAACCAGTCAGATTCTGACCAACGCCGATCCGATCTTCGGACTGGCGGACAACAAAGCGGGGTGCGAAGCCGCCAAGACATGCACCGGCCAGTACTACAAGCTGGCCTACGCCACTGACCCGGAGAGCATGATCAATCTCTGGAAGAAGCAATGGAACTTCACCGGTCAGACCGATCAGTCGGTCAACGTGGCTTACGACATCGGACTTTCCAGCTACGGGTACCTGTTCGTCCCGGACGGAACATGGGACAAGCTCGACCCGGAGAAGTTCGCAGCGGGGTTGCTGCTTGGAGTGACAACAGGTCCCTCGCTGAATCTGAACCTCGCCGGTCGCAGCGACGGCCAGTTGAACATCGCACAGGGCGAGCTCGCGGCCATCCCGGGATGGACCTCGCCACCTGGCCCCTACGGGTCGGTTTCGTTGACACCCAAGCTGACGGGCGGAATCACGGCAGACCTCGATTTGCCGGCCGACTTCGCCTCAAAGTCGTGGTACAAGAACAAACTGTCGGCAAGCTTCTACTGGACGCCCGGCATGCTCGTCACTCTCAACACCGTCGGTAACAGCGGTCTGGGCTTCGGCTTCGATTCCTACGGGCCCACCCTTGACTACGCGGATTTCGAGAAGGTTCAGGGCGTGACGATCTCTCCGTCGATCACCCCTTCGGTCGAATTGGCCTGGGGCTACATGGTTCCCGACAGCGCTCCGTCATGGGTAGCGGGCAAGTCGCTGGCGAAGCTCGCTGTGGGCTACGAGAATCCCGTTTCGGTGAACCTGGCCCTGGCCTCGGGTAAGGACCCGTCGCTGACGTTGGGTTCGGAGGGGAACGTGACCTTCAGCGCAGGTGTCCTGGACTTCGTCACGTCGAGTTTGACTTACAAAACCACCTTCGAGGTCTACAAAACGAAGACGGGGAACCTCTTGGAAAGCAAAACGGTCTGAGTCTTCCCGATTTTCGGCGCGGAAACCTTCGCCAGCCGAAGGTTTCCGCGCCGAAATCGCTCTCGAGAGGGCGGTCAGGCGCGGCGGCGCCGGGCGGCCAGGCCGATCAGCGGGTTGATCGCCAGGAGCGACAGCCAGGACCACATGGCCGTGTCCGGGCCGTACCGGTAGGCGATCGGGATCGAGATCAGGAACACCGCGGCGACCGCCACGCTGTGGGCCATCAGGCCGGGAACCGGCAGGGCGGTGTCGGCCAGTCCGCGGGCTCGGCCAACCAAAATCAGCGCCACCGTCGCCAGCACGATCGCGGTGATGTTGGCGGCGTACAGCGCGGTCGGCAGGGGCAGGTGCGCCGGATCCGGGTCACTGATGGCTTTGGTGGTGAACGGGATGAAGATGACCATGCCCACCAGATAGGCGCAGATTCGCACGGTCGCCGAATCCAACGCCCGAAACGACGAGAGCACCTGATGGTTGGTCGCCCAGAAGCCGACCACCACAACGAAACTGATCACGAAGGCCGTGAGCTGGTCGCCCAGGCCGGTATTGAGTAGGGCGCGCAGGCTCACCCAGGCGGTGGCCGGCGGAACCTCGAGGGTGGTGACCAACAGCGTCAGGCAGAACCCGAAGATCGCGTCGATCAGGTTGACGGCACGACCGAATTCGAGGCTGTCGCGCTGGAACGCCCAGCGATCGGAGGCCATGGCTGATCAGGGTGCCACGGTCAGCCAGTCGGCGAAGCCGGACGGGT